>NZ_JBEZFT010000038.1:0-65563 GCF_040649595.1 Kribbella sp. NPDC048915
TTATAACCCGACACCCGAACAAAGGTGCGAACCGACACGCCTTCGAACAGATGTTTGAAGAATCTCAGGATTCGGTCTACGGTCGTGTCAGTCGAGCAAGCTTCGGCCGGTGCGTGATCGCCGGCCCGATCCGAGGAGCAACCAGCGATGGCCAGGACGCCGAGCGGTTCCAGCAAGGACGACCGGGGCGGGGTGGGGCCGCAGGCACGCGAGCGCGGCGCGGACAAGCCGGCCGCTGCGGCGAGCGCTGCGGGTAAGGCGAGCGGTGCGGCGGAGCGGACCGTCGCCGAGCTGCCCGACGGACCGGCCGACGCCACCGGACTGACGCCGCGCCAGCGGCGCGTGCTGGACGTCATCCGCGATTCGGTCGACAGCCGCGGCTACCCGCCGTCGATGCGCGAGATCGGCGAGCGGGTCGGCCTGACCAGCTCGTCGTCGGTGTCACACCAACTCCGCGTCCTCGAGCAGAAAGGCCTGCTCCGCCGCGACCCGAACCGGCCGCGCGCGATCGAGGTCCGCTACCCGGGCGAGGTCGACGCCGCGGCCCGCCGTTCGACCGTCGCGCCGGTGCGCCAGACGTCGTACGACGAGACCGGTGCCGGCGACGCGCACCCGGACGCGGCGTACGTGCCGGTCGTCGGCCGGATCGCCGCCGGTGGCCCGATCCTCGCCGAGCAGGAGATCGAGGAGGTTTTCCCGCTGCCGAAGGCGATGGTCGGCGAGGGCACGCTGTTCATGCTGCGGGTCAAGGGTGAGTCGATGATCGAGGCCGCGATCTGCGACGGCGACTGGGTCGTCGTCCGCCAGCAGCCGACCGCGGAGAACGGCGACATCGTGGCCGCGATGATCGACGGCGAGGCCACCGTGAAGACGTTCAAGAAGACCAAGACCGAGATTCTGCTGCTACCACACAACCCGGCATTCGAGCCGATCGACGGCAAGGACGCGATCATTCTCGGAAAGGTCGTAACAGTTCTGCGGCGAGTCTGACATATCGGACGGCGCGCGAACTCCCGCGCGCCGTGTCAGCATTGAGTCATGACGACTGTCTATGACTTCAGCGCGCGGCGGATCGAAGGCAATGAACAGTCTCTTGCCGATTTCCGCGACCAGGTGCTGCTGGTGGTGAATACTGCCTCGCAGTGTGCCCAGACTCCGCAGTACACGGGCCTGCAGAGGCTGTACAAGAAGTACCGCCGGCAGGGCTTCTCGGTGCTCGGCTTCCCCTGCGACCAGTTCGGCCACCAGGAGCCCGGTGACGATTACGAGATCGCGAACTTCTGCTCGACGATCTACCACGTAACCTTCCCGATGTTCGCCAAGATCGACGTCAACGGGTCGCACACGCTCCCGCTGTACAACTGGCTGAAACGCGAACAGGGTGGTTTGCTCGGCGGCCGGATCAAGTGGAACTTCACCAAGTTCCTGATCGGCCGGGACGGGCAGGTGCTCTCGCGTTACGCGCCGACGCACGCACCGGATAAACTCGCCGACAAGATCGAGGCCGCACTCGCAGTCCCGGCACCGTCGCGGGAAACGAACGACTGAATTCCGAAATACCTGCGACAACTGAACACCAATTGTCGCAGCGCCACACGACATTCACCGCATTTCGAACAATTCAGTCGTCCAGCATGTCGTGTTCCGCGCACGCCCCCACGAGTCAGTGAGCCCCATTCACTAACCCCTTCCAGGCGCTCACTTCCCTGCACAGTCACGCCCCCGAGGCCGGGCATCCCCCGCCGCCACACCTCCATGCGCCTCCGCGCCTCCGCGTGCCTCCGCGCCTCCATGCGCCTCCGAGTGCCTCCGCGTGCGTGCCTCCATGTGCCTCCGCGCCTCCGCGTGCCTCCGCGCCTCCATGCGCCTCCGCGCCTCCGCGTGCCTCCGCGCCTCCATGCGCCTCCGCGCCTCCGCGTGCCTCCATGTGCCTCCGCATGCCCACGTGTGCCTCCGCCGTACACCGGTCCGCTACCTGCGTTCGCAGCCGCCCCGACACCCCCTGGTCTTCGGGGCGGCCCGCAGGGTCCAGGGTGCGAATCCGGATCTCCAGGTATGCAGAACCTGGCGAACTGCGGCGTGTCGGCCGTCAGAACGCGGGTTCTGCATACCTGGAGATCCGCGGCCCCGCACACCACCTCCGGGCACCACCATCGCCGCCCGCCACCCGCACCGCTACACGCCAGGTCCCTCGCTCGCGTCAGTCGCCACGCCCATCGCCACGTCCATCGCCAGGTATCGGCCCTCGAACCTCACTTTGTGCACCAGATCCGTACGGAAACCGAGGAAAAGTACGGATCTGGTGCACAAAGTCGCTCAATCAACCCGCCGAGACGTAGGCCGATGCCCTTGGCCGGCGCGTCTACGGGCACCCTTGGCCGGCGCGTCTGACGGACACCCCCGCCCGGCACGTCTGACGGACACCCCCGCCCGGCACGTCTGACGGACACCCCCGCCCGGCACGTCTGACGGACACCCCCGCCCGGCACGTCTGACGGGCGTCCTTGGCTGGCGCTGCCTGGCGCACTCCACCGAGGCGTCTGCCTGGCGGTGCTGGTCGGCGCCTTGGTTCGCGCCCCGGCGGCGTCTGCGTAGTCGGTGCACCTGTGGGGTGCTCAGTCGCGGTCTACGCGGACCGATTGGGGGTCTATGTCCAGGCGGAGGCCGCGCCAGACGGGGTGGCGGAGGCGGCTGTCGGCGGCCCAGCCGGAGTAGGTGACCTCGGCTACCAGGACGGGGTCGAGCCAGTGCGCCCGGCGGCGGTCGGTGCTGGGGATGCCGGTGGGGTCGAAGGCCGGGTGGTCGATCTCGAGGTCGCGGAGTTCGGCGCTGAGCAGGTCCAGGGTGGCGAAGTCGAGGCCGGAGCCGACCTTGCCGATCAGGACGAGTTCGCCGTTGTCGTCGTACGCGCCGCAGTAGAACGAGCCGATGCGGCCTTCGCGGTTGCCCTCCCCCGGGTGCCAGCCGCAGAGGATCACATCCCGGGTCTTGACGGGTTTGACCTTGATCCAGTCCGCGCTGCGCCGGCCGGGGAGGTACCGGGACTTGCGGCGTTTCGCGACCACGCCCTCGAGGCCCTGCTCGGCCGACTGGTTCAGCGCGACCTCGCCGTCGGTGAGGGCGGGCGGTACCTCCCAGAACGGGTCGCCGATGTCCAGTGAGTCCAGCAGACCGCGGCGGTCGTCGTACGTTGCGTCCAGCAACCATTCGCCGTCGAAGCGGAGTACGTCGAACACGCGCACCGAGACCGGGACCTCGATGATCAGGTGGCGGAGCTGTCGCGGGTCGCGGACGTGCATCCGCCGCTGCAGCAGGCCGAACGACGGGGCGCCGTTTTCGTCCAGGGTGACGATCTCGCCGTCCAGTACGGCGGGGAGGCGCAGACCGGGTGCTTCCGCGAGGCCGATGAGTTCGGGGTAGCCGCCGGACACGTCGTGGCTGTTGCGCGACCACAGCCGGCAGACACCGTCGTCGACCTCGGCGATGACGCGGATACCGTCCCACTTCAGCTCGTACGACCACCCGGCGCCCGACGGCATCTTCCCCGCCACTGCCAGCATCGGCAGCACCGGGGGTCCGCTCGCAGCGCTCATCTCCGCTCCCGCCTCAGGTGGTCTGCAACCGTTTCAGGGCGCCGAGGACCTTCTCACGGTCGGCGGTGGGCCACATCGGCGGCAGGGAGGCGCGCAGGAAGGCGCCGTACCGTTGGGTGACGATACGCGGGTCGAGGATCGCGACCACGCCCTTGTCGGAGCTGCGACGGATCAGGCGACCGGTGCCCTGCGCGAGCAGCAGCCCCGCGTGCGTCGCAGCCACCGCCATGAAGCCGTTGCCGCCGGCCTCGTCGACCGCGCGCTGACGGGCGGCCATCAACGGCTCGTCGGGTCGCGGGAACGGAATCCGGTCGATGATCACCAGGTTGCAGGTCGAGCCCGGTACGTCGATCCCCTGCCACAGCGACAGCGTGCCGAACAACGAGGTCTCCGGATCCTCGACGAACTCGCGGGACAACTCGCCCAGCTGGGCGTCGCCCTGGCAGAGCACCTTCAGGTCCGTCGCATCGCGAACCGCCGCGGTCGCCGCCTCCGCCGCGCGGCGCGACGAGAACAGGCCGAGTGTGCGCCCGCCCGCCGCGGTGATCAGGTCGATGATCTCCTCGAACTGCTTCTTGCCCAGTCCGTCGCGGTGCGGCGGCGGGAGATGCTTGGCGACGTACAGGATCGCCTGCTTCTCGTACTCGAACGGGGAGCCGACATCGAGACCGCGCCACGGCAGCGGGCCGGTCTCCGACGAGTCGTCGAGGTCGGGCATCTCCTCGTCGTCATCGAGCTTGTCGGCGGGCCGCAGGCCGACCTGACGGGCGATCGCGTCGAAGTCGCCGCCGAGCGTGAGGGTCGCCGAGGTGAGAATCGCCGTCCGGTCGCGGAGCACCAGCTCGCGCAGCAACCCGGCGACGGTGAGCGGGGCGATCCGCAACTCGCGGCCGAACCGGTCGCGGTCGATCATCCACACCACGTCGGCGTCGCTCAGCGCGGCGACCCGCTCGGCGACGTCGAAGATCTCCTTGACCGCGCCCTTGGACTGCCGCTTGGCGCCGTCCGGGTCGTCGTCCTTGTCGTCGGACTTCTTGTTCAGGTCGGAGTACAGGGCGCGGGCGGCGTCGCGGACGAGCGCGGCCGCCTCCAGGACCGGGGCGTTGGACGGCTCGATCCGGCCCTCGCGCGTACCGTCCAGGGCGGCCCGCAGTGCGTCGGAGGCATCGATGAGGTCGTCGGCCTTGTCGTCGTCGACGAACCGGCGGGCCCGCTTCGCGGCGCGCTCGACCATCTGCGGCGACAGCTCGTCACCCGCCGCGCCGGTGACCCGGGCGGGCAGCTCGTGTGCCTCGTCGACCACGATCACGTCGTGCTCGGGCAGGACGGTGCGGTTCTCGAAGGCGTCGATCGAGAGCAGCGCGTGATTGGTGATGACGATGTCGGCCTTGCGCGCCTCCTCTTTCGCCTTCTCCGCGAAGCACTCCTCGCCGTACGGGCATTTCTGCGCGCCGAGGCACTCGCGCGCGGCGATCGAGACCTGCTGCCACGCCTGGTACTGGTGGGAGGGCGCGTGGTCGCGGTCGCCGGCCTCGCCGTCGGCGAGCTGCTGCTCGGCCCAGTCGCGGAGCTCGACGACCTGGCGGCCGACCTCGCCCGCGGGCGGCACGTCGACGAGCATGCCGTCGTCGTCGGGCGCGCCTTCGCGGATCCGGTGCAGGCAGGCGTAGTTGTTGCGGCCCTTCTGGATCGCGTACTTCGGCCGGCGCGGCAGGAGCTTCTCGGTCGCGTCGAGCAACGCCGGGACGTCGCGGTCGACGAGCTGCGCCTGGAGCGCCAGCGTCGCGGTCGAGACGACCACGCGCCGGTCCTCGATCGCGTGCAGCAGCGCGGGCACCAAGTACCCGAGGGACTTACCGGTGCCGGTGCCGGCCTGGACGAGGAGGTGCGACCCCTCGTGCATCGAGGTGTCGACGGCTTCCGCCATCCGCACCTGCCCCGGCCGGGTCTGACCGGCGATCCCGGACACGGCAGCTTCCAGCAGTTCCCGAACGTCTACACCCACCGCCACACCCTAGCCCGCCGAGCGGACAGATTTCCGGTCCGGCAGGCGCCCTGTGGACAACCTGCCGGACCAGATCATCGCGCGACAAACCCGCCGGCCGGACCACAGCGCCGTACGACGGTGCGCCCGGACCACAGCGCCGTACGACGGTGCGCCTAGAAGATGGTGCGCCTAGAAGATGGTGCGCCTAGACGACGGCGCCGCGGTCCGGCTGGGCGTCGCGGTCCACCTGGGCGCGCTTGGGGCGCGGCGGCGGCGCCGGGTAGCGACGCTCGAGCTCGAGCAGCAGCGGAGCGGCGGTCAGGTTCGACGAGTAGGTACCGACGATGATGCCGAGCAGCAGCGCGAGCGCGAAGTCGGCCAGCGAGTCACCGCCGAGGAAGAGCAGCGCCGTCAGGATGAACAGCGTCGAGATACCCGTGTTGATGGTTCGCGGCAGCACGTTCACGATCGCGGTGTCGATGACCGGCCCGAGGTTGTCCGTCGCCCGCGCGCTCCGGGTCTCGCGGATCCGGTCGAAGACGACCACCGAGTCGTTCACGGTGTAGCCGATGATGGTCAGCATCGCGGCCAGGAAGATGCCGTCGATGGGCTTCCCGGTCCACGCGAAGACGCCGATCACCACCGCGACGTTCTGCAGGAGGGCCAGTACAGCACCGGCGCCGAACGTCCATCGGAAGCGCGCCGCCAGGTACAGCAGCTGGGCGAGCAGGGCGATGCCGAGCGCGATCAGGCCCTTGTTCCGCAGCTCTTCACCGAGCGACGGGCCGATGCTCTCGTTGCGGACCATCTCCGCGGAACCGCCGCCGATCCGGGACAGCGATTCCTTGATCTTCTCGGCCTCGTCGTCGCTGATCGTGCCGGTCCGGACCGTGATGTCGTCGGTGCCGGAGGCCTGCACGATCGCGGTCGGGTACCCCGCTTCGGCGACGGCCGCGCGCGCTTGGTCCGGCGTGATGCGCTGCGCCGTACTGACCTCGATCAGCCGGCCGCCGGTGAACTCGATGCCGAGGTTCAGACCCCGGATCGCGACACCGGCGACGCTCACGATGATCGCGACGGCGGTGATCACCAGCCAGCGGCGGCTGTGCTTCATCAGCGACGGGCTGCGGGCCTCCAGCCAGGTCCGCACCCGGCCGTGGCCGGCGATACCGCTGATGGCCGGCCGGCGCAGGACGAAGCCGCGCGACACGGCGAACTCGGCCAGGACGCGGGTGACCACGAGCGCCGACAGCATCGACGCGATGACACCGATCGACAGCGTGA
This sequence comes from Kribbella sp. NPDC048915, assembly GCF_040649595.1. Classification (NCBI taxonomy): domain Bacteria; kingdom Bacillati; phylum Actinomycetota; class Actinomycetes; order Propionibacteriales; family Kribbellaceae; genus Kribbella; species Kribbella sp. NPDC048915. The sequence continues at coordinate 6,865 of NZ_JBEZFT010000038.1, forward strand.
CGCCGAAGCCGCGGACCGGGCCGGCCGCCAGGAAGAACAGCAGCGCAGCAGCCAGCAGCGTGGTGATGTTGGAGTCGGCGATCGCGGACAGCGCGTTCTGGAAGCCGCTGCGCAGCGAGCGCCGCAGGCCGTCGGTGCGGCCGGCTATGTAGTCCTCACGGGCACGTTCGAAGACCAGGACGTTCGCGTCGACCGCCATCCCGATCGCGAGCACGAAACCGGCCAGGCCAGGCAGGGTCAGGGTCGCGCCGATGACGGTCAGCGCGGCGTACGACATCGCGGCGTACCCGAGCAGGCCGAGCACTGCCATCAAACCGACCAGGCGGTAGACGATGACGATGAACAGCGCGGTCAGCGCCAGACCGATGATCGCGGCCAGCGCGCTGGCCTCGATCGCGTCCTGACCGAGCGACGGGCCGACGGTGCGCTGGTCGATCACCTCGACCGGCAGCGGCAGCGCACCACCGGAGATCAGCGCGGCCAGGTCTTTCGCCTCCTGCTCGGTGAACGAGCCGGAGATCGTCGTGGTGCCACCGCCGATGCCGACGTTGCAGAGCTGGTTGCCGCCGTTCGGGTCGACCTGCGGGGCGCTGATCACCTGGTTGTCGAGGACGATCGCGATCATCCGCTGCGGCGTGTTCACCGGCTGGCAGGCGGCCTTGCCGGTGATGTTCGCCCAGATCTTGCCGCCGTCGCCCTTGAAGTTCATCTCGACGAACCAGCCCTGCGCGACCTGCTGCGGGTCGAGCAGGCCCTCGGCGCCGCTGACCAGCTCACCGGTCATCGCCGGCTTGGCGAGCCGGAGGAGGCCCTGACCGCCCTCGGCCGGCAGATAGGTCTCCCCCGCGGCCGGTTTGGCCGGCTTTTCGGCGACCTGGTCGAGCACCTCGTGGAAGGTGAGCTGCGCGGTCTTGCCGATCACCTTCGCGGCCTCACGCGGGTCCTGCACGCCGGGCAGTTCGACGATGATCCGGTCCTCACCCTGGCGGGTCACGTTCGGCTCGCTGACTCCGAGGGCGTCGATGCGCCGGTGCAGGACCTGGGTGGCCTTGTCGGTGTTCTCCCGGTTCGCCTTGACCGTCGGCGAGTCCTTGGCCTCCAGGACGATCTGCGTCCCGCCGCGCAGGTCGAGTCCGAGTTGCGGTTTGGCGGTCAGCGTGACGTACGTCGACGCCGCCAGGACCAGCAACGCGAGAAGTGCGCGGACAAGGGTCGACCGGTTCACCGAGGCCTCCGGGGCTGGGCACCCGCTGTACGGGTGTCGTGACAGAGAGCATCCACACGGTTGTGGAACGCATAGTGTACGAACGTCATTCAATCCACACCACGCACAACCACACAAGCGACCACGTCGCGCCCGCCCGGGTCGTTATCCAGTGGTGTCAGGAGTGGTGTCGAGGCCGTTCTCAATCGCGTAGCGGACCAGTTCCGCGCGGTTGTGGAGCTGGAGCTTGCGCAGCGTGTTCTGCACGTGGTTCTCCACTGTCCGGTGCGACAGGACCAGGCGCGTGGCGATCTGCTTCGCGGTCAGCCCGCGGGCGACCAGACGCAGCACTTCGGTCTCGCGGTCGGTGAGCCGCGGTACCTCGGGACCGGTGCGGTCCAGGCGGCGGTACTCCCCCAGCAGGAGGCCGGCCAGGCCCGCGCTGAACACCGCATCGCCCTCGGCGGTCCGGCGTACCGCGTCGTCGAACTCGTCCAGCGACGCGGACTTCACCAAGTACCCGGACGCGCCGTTCTTGATGGCTGCAAGTACGTCGTCCTGCTCGGCGCTGGCCGACAGCACCAGGACGCGGGTGTCCGGGAGCGCGGCGGTGATCTCGCGCGTCGCGTCGACACCGGAACCGTCGCCGAGTTGCAGATCCATAACGACGACGTCCGGGCGGGTCGCCAGCGCGATCTTCACCGCGCTCGCGACGTCCGCGGCGGTCGCGCAGACGTCGTACCCGCGGCTGCCCAGGTCCCGCGCGACGCCTTCGCGCCACATCGGGTGGTCGTCGACGATCATCACGCTGGTCATGCGGTCACCACTTTCAGCTCCCATTCGGTTCCTTCGCCCGGCGCGGTCCGCACGCTGACGGTACCGCCGAGGTCGGCGATCCGGCCGCGAATCGACTGGCTGACGCCGAGGTGTCCTTCGGTGGTGGCCTGATCGAGGCGGGTCGGCGTCGTACCGACACCGTCGTCGCGGACCGAGACCACCACCTCGGTGTCCAGGTCCTCGACCACGACCCAGGCGCGGGCATCGGGTCCGGCGTGCTTGGACACGTTGCTCAGGGCCTCTTTCACCGCGGCGACCAGTTCGGCGGCGGTCTGGGCAGGCAGGAGCACCTGCCCGGCCGGTACGACGACATCCACCTTGGTGGTGGCCAGTGGCAACAACAATCCACACAAGTCGACGCGATCGCCGTCCGCGACGGTGGGACGCGTGGACATCAAGGAGCGCAGGGCAACTTCCTGTTCGGCGGCCATCCGCGCCAGTTCGACCGCCTCACCGCCGATCGCCGTACCGCGCCGCTGCACCTGCGCCAGCACTTGCAGTACGCCGTCGTGGATCGAGCGACTGAGCCGCAGCCGCTCGGCGGTCGCGCTCTCCGCCGCGATCGCCTCCCGCAGCCGCCGGCCCGCCTGGCGCATCGTGGTCGCGGCGTACCCGACGACCAGACCGGCGACCAGCAGGAGCTGTACGTTGCTGAGGATCTTGGCGGCGTTGTCGACGCCGCGCAGCGAGAGCAACGCCAGGCTGATCGTCGCCGCGCCGAGCAGACCGCCGTCCCGGCCGCGGGAGATCGCCAGCGCGAGCACCGGCCCGGCCGCCCACACGGACGTCAGCACAGACGCCCCGGAGCGGATGTCGAGCAGCGGCTGCGCCCACAAGGTCGCATACATGCAGCCCACCGTGACGGCCAGGTCGACGAACGCGAGCCGCGTGTTGCGGCGCCCCCACCGGCGGCTGTAGCCGATCGACGAGATCAGCGTCCAGACCCCCATCACGGCCATCTGCAGCACCGCGCCCGACGGCCGCACGATGCCGTCCCAGCGGGTCCAGACGCCGAAACAGGCGAAAGCCCAGGTCAGCACCCGAAAGACGACCAGCGCTCGCCACAGCGGCTGCAGCAGGTCGACGGTCTCGCGCTCCTCCACGCGGACAGTCTGCCAAGCCGACAGGCCGGAGAACGTGAGCGTTATTACTTATGTCCGCAGGTTTCCCCGCTCGTTCCCAGGTTTTTCTCAGGTTCCACTTCAGCTCGGCGGTATTTCGACGTACTGTCCCCCGCACACGCTCGGGGGAGCACCAGACACACTGCGTCATCGGACAACGGAGGGGAATCGTGCGCAAGTTACCCGCCGGGCTGTTCAGCCTGGCCTTGGCGGCCACGACCGGGCTCGGCATCGCCGCAGCGTCGGCCGGCAACGCCGCCGCACCGTCCAAGCAAGGGTCGGCGCCGATCGCCAGTGAGGCCGCACCAGCTCCGGACGAGCTGTCGAGCCCGCTCGAGGACAAGCGCCGGGAGCTGCGGCAGGAGGCGCTGACCAAGGTGCTGAACGGCCAGGCCAAGCCCGAGCAGCGCAACGGCAGTACGGTCGTGAACCTCGGCAAGAAGGGGCCCGCCGGCAAGAACGCGAAGGCGGGCAAGGCCAAGGGCAAGGTCGACCAGTACGTCGAGCTGTCCCGGGAGAAGACCGACCGCATCTTCGTCGTACTCGCGGAGTTCGGCAACGAGCGGCACCCGAGCTACCCGGACCAGGACACCTCGCCGAACTTCCCCGGCCCGGCCCGGTTCGACGGCCCGCTGCACAACGAGATCCCGGAGCCGGACCGCTCGGTGGACAACTCCACCGTCTGGCAGGCCGACTACAACCAGCAGCACTTCCAGGACATGTACTTCGGCGACGGCAACTCGCTGAAGAAGTACTACGAGAAGCAGTCCTCGGGCCGGTACAGCGTCGACGGTGAGGTCACCGACTGGGTCAAGGTCCGTTACAACGAGGCGCGCTACGGCCGCTCGAACGGCTTCCCGTGCGCCGGCAACGTCTGCAGCAACACCTGGAACCTGATCCAGGACTCGGTGAACCAGTGGGTCGTGGACCAGAAGGCCAAGGGCCGCACCACCGCCGAGATCACTGCGGATCTGAAGTCGTTCGACCAGTGGGACCGCTACGACTTCGACGGCGACGGCAACTTCAACGAGCCGGACGGCTACATCGACCACTTCCAGATCGTGCACTCCGGCGGCGACCAGGCCGACGGTGACCCGTGGCAGGGCGAGGACGCGATCTGGTCGCACCGCTGGTACGCCGGTTTCCCGGGCGGCCCGGCGAACAACCCGAACGGCGGCGCGCAGATCGGTGACACCGGCCTGTACGTCGGCGACTACACCATCCAGCCGGAGAACGGCGGCCTCAGCGTCTTCGCGCACGAGTACGCCCACGACCTCGGTCTGCCGGACGAGTACGACACCTCCGGCGCGGCGGTCGAGAACGGCGTCAACTGGTGGACGCTGATGGCGCAGAGCCGGGTCGGCAAGCCGTCCGACGGCGGCATCGGTGAGCAGGCGGCCGACCTCGGCGCCTGGGACAAGCTGCAGCTGGGCTGGCTGGACTACGAGATCGTCGCGGCCGGCCAGAACCGGACCGTCGAGCTCGGTCCGCACGAGTACAACTCGAAGAAGGCCCAGAGTCTGGTGGTGACGCTGCCGAAGAAGGAGGTCACCCGGAACCTGGTGCCGCCGGCCGCCGGGAGCAAGTCCTGGTGGAGCGGTCAGGGCAACTCGTTCTCGCACACGATGAGCCGCCAGGTCACACTGCCGGCCGGTCAGCCCGCCAGCCTCACGTTCCAGGCGAACTGGGACATCGAGGACTGCGGTCCGGACGCCTGTGACTACGCGTTCGTCGACGTCAACGACGGCACCGGTGCGAAGCCGATCAAGGGCAACATCACCCACGACGACGAGGGCAACGCGATCGACGGCCAGAGCAACGGCTGGGTGCAGGCGACGTTCGACCTGTCGGCCTACGCCGGCAAGACGATCACGCTGCAGTTCCGCTACGACACCGACCCGGCGGTCGGCGGGCTCGGGTTCTTCGCCGACGACATCAAGGTGACGTCGGGCTCGACCACGGTGCTCGAGTCGGGCGCGGAGGCCTCGCCGGAGGGCTGGACGCTGAACGGGTTCAGCTCGGTCGGCGCGACGATGACGACGCTGCACGACAACTACTACCTGGCGTCGAACATCAACTACGTCTCCTACGACAAGCACCTGCAGACCGGCCCGTACAACTTCGGCTGGACCGGCACGCTGCCGGACAAGGTGGAGCACTTCCCGTACCAGGACGGCCTGCTGATCTGGTACTGGGACACCTCGCAGGACAACAACAACACCAACCAGCACCCGGGTGAGGGCCTGATCCTGCCGATCGACTCGCACCCGACGCCGATCAACCGGCTGGACGGCCAGCTGTGGCGTCCGCGGGTGGCCGGCTACGACGCGCCGTTCGGTCTGGAGAAGGCGGACTCGTTCACCCTGCACATCAATGGGCAGGCGAGCTACATCCGCGGCCAGAACGCCGTCCAGACCTTCAACGACAGCAAGTCCTACTGGTCCGCGGACCAGCCGACGAGCAGCGTCAAGGTCCCGAACAACGGCGTCAACATCAAGGTCGTCTCGAAGAACGGCACCTCGATGAAGGTCCAGGTCAGCAAGCGCAAGTAGTTCGCGCGCAGGCGACATGAATCAGCCCCCGGAGTCCACGGACTCCGGGGGCTGTTCCGTTGCGCTGATGCCGTGGGCTCAGGCGGTTGCGTACGGCGTGAGTTCGCCGGCCAGGGCGGGGTGTACCCGGCCGGTGATGTGGGTGCCGTCGGCGGTGTGTTCGAGTTGGGCGACCGCACCCTCGGAGTGGATGCGGGAGACCAGGTCGCCGCGGTCGTACGGAAGCAGGACGTCGACCTCGAGGTGCGGCTGCGGGAGCGCGCCCTCGATCAGCTCGCGGAGCTTGTCGATGCCTTCGCCGGTGCGCGCGGACACGACGATCGCGTTCGGCTCGCGGTGCAGGATCGGCGCCAGCGTGAGCGGGTCGGCGGCGTCGGCCTTGTTGATCACCACGATCTCCGGTACGTCGGAGGCGTCGATCTCGGCCAGCACCTCACGAACCGCCTGGATCTGTGCGACCGGATCGGGGTGCGAACCGTCGACCACGTGCAGCAGCAGATCCGCGTCGGCAACCTCCTCCAGCGTCGAGCGGAACGCCTCGACGATGTCGTGCGGCAGGTGCCTGACGAACCCGACCGTGTCGGTCAGCGTGTAGACGCGGCCGTCCGAGGTCGTGGTCCGCCGGGTGGTCGGGTCCAGGGTCGCGAACAGCGCGTCCTCGACCAGCACTCCGGCGTGCGTGATCCGGTTCAGCAGCGAGGACTTGCCGGCGTTGGTGTACCCCGCGATCGCGACCGAGGGGACCAGGTTCCGGCGACGCTCCTGGCGCATCGTCGAGCGGGTGCTCTTCATGTCCTTGAGCATCCGGCGCAGCTTGCTGATCTTGGTGTTGATCCGGCGCCGGTCGGTCTCGATCTTGGTCTCACCGGGACCACGACCACCGATACCGCCACCGGCCGCGCCGACCCGGCCACCGGCCTGGCGGGACAGATTGCCACCCCAACCACGCAGCCGCTGCTTCATGTACTGCAGCTGGGCCAGCTCGACCTGGGCCTTGCCTTCCTTGCTCTTCGCATGCTGCGCGAAGATGTCCAGGATCAGCGCGGTCCGGTCGACCACCTTGACCTTGAGCTTGTCCTCCAGGTTGCGCAGCTGCGCAGGGGCCAGCTCGCCGTCGGCGATCACGGTGTCCGCGCCGTGCGAGGCCACCAGGTCCCGCAGGTCGGCGACCTTTCCGGAGCCGATGAACGTCGCCGGGTCCGGCTTCTTCCGGCGCTGGATCACGCCGTCGAGTACCTCGGAGCCGGCGGTCTCGGCGAGCAACTTCAGCTCGGTGAGTGAGTTTTCCGCGTCCTCGGCGGTGCCTTCGGTCCAGACACCGACCAGCAGCACCCGCTCGAGGCGCAGCTTGCGGTACTCGACCTCGCTGATGTCGGTGAGCTCGGTCGACATCCCGACGACGCGGCGCAGCGCCTGGCGCTCCTCGAGATCGAGCCCCTCGGTGCTCAGATCGTCGCCGTACTCGCCGTGACGGTCGTCTTGAGCGTCGTAGCCGTCGTCGTCTGCATGGTGACCCATGAACGAAGCGCCGGAGTCATCGCCCTGAGTCAGGTCGGTTTCGACTGTGTCCAACTCCCCCGCCCCACCACCCCGGGCGTTGGAGGTCTCGTAAGCATGTGAATGGGTCGTCATATACCTTCCATGGTGGCACGGGCCTCCAGTACAGGCGACCCGTTTACCCGGAGTCAACAACCCACGCAGGACCAGGATTCCCCAGCTCAGTCTGTGGGCAGCCAAGCGCGGTCGAACTCGCCGCGCGCGTGCAGCACCGCGGGCCCGGTCAGCTCGAGGTGGTTGTCGACACGCCACGTGACCGACACCTCACCGCCTGGTACGCCGACGCGGTACGTCACCGGCCGCTCGTCGCGCGCCGCCCGCGCGGCCGCCACGGTCACCGCACAGGTGCCCGTCCCGCACGAGCGGGTTTCCCCCGCGCCACGCTCGTGCACCCGCATCTGGACGTCGTACGGACCACGCCGTACGACGAACTCGACGTTCACGCCGTCCGGGAAGGACTCCGCGGGCGACCAGGTGGGCTGGTCACAGAGGTTGCCCGGCTCGGCCAGGTCGTCCACGAACGCGACCGCGTGCGGGTTGCCCATGTCGACGTGCAGCGCGGGCCATTGGTGACCGTTGGCCTCCACCACGATCCCGGCCGCCTCGGGGAGGACCGGTTCGCCCATGTCCACGGTGAGCGTGCCGTCGTCGTTCTGCGCAACCGTCTTGACGCCGGCGCGGGTGCCGATGCGGACCGGTTTGCCGTCGATCAGGCCGGCGTCGGCGAGGTATTTCACGAAGACCCGGACACCGTTGCCGCACATCTCCGCGATCGAGCCGTCGGCGTTGCGGTAGTCCATGAACCATTCGCCGCCGTCCTCGACGTACGACTGCTGATCGCCCTGGATCACCCGGAGCACACCGTCGGCGCCGAGGCCCGCGTGCCGGTCGCAGAGGAACCGCACCAGCGACGCGTCGAGGTCGCCGTGCACGGAACCGTCCGGGTCGGGCAGGATCACGAAGTCGTTCTCCGTCCCGTGCCCCTTCAGCCAGGGAAACGTACTCATGGGCCAAGCCTACGGGGGCGGACCTGCACCACTCACCAACCGGCCGTCGGCCGGGCTGCGCACGCTCACACACACGGCGGCCGCGCGATGCGTGCCCGGTTGGTGAGTGGTGCAGGTCCGGTCCGCCGTACGGTGGTGGCGTGATCGCGTACTTCTGGGAGCAGGACGATGCCGAGGCCGTCGCCGCGGAGCTCGGCGGGGAGGTACGGCGCGAGCGGTTCCACGGTGAGGACGACGACGAGGACCACCCGTGGATCGTCGTTCTGGCCGAGGTCGACGAGGTGCGGCTGGACGAACTCCTGGACACCTACGACGGCTGGCTGGAAACGCCCGCGGACGAGACGCCTGCCGCTCCCCCGCCGTTGCCGGCCGAACCGCGGCGCTTCAAGACCCGATGACCCGCCCGGCGCGGCGGCCGGTCGGCACCCCGTCGGCAAGCGCAACCTGCCCGGCGACGAGGACGTGGGAGACACCCACGGACAGCTGCCAGGGATCGTCGTACGTTGACTTATCCGCGACTCGGGATGGGTCGAGGACGACGAGGTCGGCGATCGCACCCGGCGTGATCACGCCGCGGTCGGACCAGCCGAGGCGCGCGGCGGGGAGCGACGTCATCCGGCGGATCGCGTCGGCGAGACCGAGTACGCCGCGATCGCGAGCGTAGTGCCCGAGGACACGCGGGAACGTACCGAAGTTCCGCGGATGCGGATGACCGTCGCCCGCCGCGTCCATGATCCAGCCGTCGCTCGCGACCGCCGTGCGCGGATGCTGGAGGACCGTTGTCACGTCGGCCTCGCTCATCGCGTGGTTGACGACGCTGACCGAGGCCTGATGCGACTCCAGGATGCGGAGCACGATTTCCGCGGCGTCGACGTCGTCGCGCCGGGCGATCTCGGACAGGCTGAGACCGCGGCAGTCCTCGTACCGGCCGGGTGGCAGCGACGCGATCACGACCGAGTCCGGTGAAAGCAGCGCGTCGGACCGAAGCGCCGACGCGATGCGGGCGCGCTCCGACGGATCGGCCAGGCGATCGAGCAACCGGCCGTCCGCGAGTGCCCACGTCGGCAGTCTGGTGGTGAGCGTCGTACTGGTCGCGGTGTACGGGTAGGCGTCCCACCCGAGGTCTAAGTCGTCGATCCCGTCGAGGTGTTCGAGGGCGGTGGTGACGAGACCGTAGTTGCCCTTGCCAACGGCCTTGAGATGCGAGATCTCGAGCTGCGCACCGCCGGCCCGGGCTGCGGCAATCGCTTCGTCCAGGGCGCCGATCAGCCCGGCGCCCTCGTTGCGGATGTGGGTCGAATAGAGCAGACCGCATTCGGCCGCCGTGCTCACCAGGGCCGCCACCTCCTCCGATGACGCATAGGCGCCAGGCGCGTAGATCAGTCCCGTCGAGAAACCGACAGCCCCTTGGTCGGCCGCCGCTCGCAGCAAGTCCTGCATCGTCCGGAGCTCGTCCGGGGTGGGTCGTCGTTCGGCGCTGCCCATCGCGGCGATCCGCAGGGTGCAGTGACCGACCTGCAGCGCGAGGTTGACGGCCGGTTCGACCGTTGCTGCGAAGCCGCTGAGGTCGTTCCAGGACCAGTCGAGATGCCGGCCGAGGAACGCCGTACCGTCGCGCAACGTCTGCGCATTCCTCACCGGGAACGGCGACCAGCCGCAGTTGCCCGCGACCAGCGTGGTGACGCCCTGGGTGAGCTGCGATTCGGCGGCGGGGCTGGCGCCGAGGCTGAAGTCGGCGTGCGAGTGCAGGTCGATGAAGCCCGGCGCGATGACGTTGCCGGTGGCATCGATGACCTCGGCGTCCGCGACCGGCTCGCCAGGACGCAGAACGGCCGCGATGCGCTCCCCTTCGACGACCACGTTCCCCGGGGCGAGCTCGGCGCCGTCCGCGATCAGGCCGCCGGTCAGTGCTACCCGCATCGCCGTCACGGCCCGATCGTCAGGTGCTCGACGGTGTTCGCCGTGATCAGGTCGCGATCCACGGCATGTCCGAGACCGGTTGCCTCCGGCACCTGTACGACGCCGCGCACCGCTGTCACGGCGGGTACGACGAGATCGCGGGCGTAGTACTTCTCCGAAGCGGACACGTCGGACGGCAACGTGAACCCGGGCAGACTCGACAACGCGACATTCGCGAGCCGCCCGATGCCGAACTCGTGCATGCCACCGCACCAGACCGGGACGCCCGCGTCCTGCGCCCGATCGTGCGCCGCACGGGCCGCGGTCAGGCCGCCCATCCGGGACACCTTGATGTTCAGGATCCGGATCGCCTGCAGCGCGAGCGCCGTCTCCAGGTCCTCGACGGTCTCCACGCTCTCGTCGAGGCACACCGGCGTACCGATCGTACGCTGCAGCTCGGCGTGGGTGAGCAGGTCTCGCGGCGCGAACGGCTGCTCGATCATCGTCAGACCGAACTCGTCGAGCTTGCGCAGGTGGTCGAGATCTCCCGCGGTGTAGATCCCGTTCGCGTCCACGTGCAGGTCGAGGTCGGGGTACGCCGCACGCACCGCACGCACCGGCTCCACGTCCCACTCCGGCGCGATCTTCAGCTTCACCCGCGGGTACCCGGCGTCGACCTGTTGCTGCACCTGCGCGAGCAGATCGTCGACGGTGGGCTCGATCCCCAAAGACACGCCCGCGATCACCTCGGCGCGGGTCCCGCCCAGGGCTGCAGCCAACGGTTGGGCATTGACCGACGACCACAGCACCCAGGCCGCCATGTCCACGCCGGCCTTGGCGAATTGGTTGCCGCGCACCTTCGACCACCGGCCGCTCAGCTCAGCAGGGCGCGACCAGGGTTGGTTCACGACGGCGGGCAGCAAGTACTTCGAGGCGATGTGCCAGCACGTCTCGACGGTCTCCGGCGCGTAGTACGGATCCGACGACGAGGCGATCTCGCCCCACCCGACCGCGCCGGACGCGTCCTCGAGCTCGACCAGGACGTGATCGAGGAACGCCTTACGGTGCGAGCTGGTCTGGAACGCGTGCACCAACGGCATCCGCACCCGATGCAGCCGGGCGGCGACGATCTTCAGTTCAGTTGACATACAGGCCCAACTCCGTGTTCAACCGGTCCCGCTCCATCAGGCGCCGCCGCGCACCCTTCGAGCTCGCGGTGGTCAGCGTCGCGAGCACGTGCAGCACCGAGGCGACGACGGTCGGCGAGTCGACGTACGACGCACTCCCGGTCGCGACGTAGATGCACTGGTCGGCGATCTTGGCCAGCGGCGCGTCCTCGAAATCGGTGACCGCGACGAGCTCACCGCCGGCGTCGACGAACCGGCGGGCGATCTCGACGGTGTCGCGCCGGTACCGCCGGAACGAGAACGCGACCATCAGATCGTTGGCCCGGACGTCGGACAGTACGTCGACGCCGCGCACGACCGTGCCGTCGATCAACGTCACCTGTGAAAGCCCTACACCAAGGTCGAACGCCAGCAACGACGCGTACGAGAACGACTTCGCCGACCCGATGATGAACCGTCGGCGGGCGGCGACGATCCGGGCCGCGGCCTGCGCGATCGAGGAATCGGTGAGGATCTGGTCGAGCGCCGCGTCGATCGTGGCCCGCTCCTGCTCGACCACGCGGCGCTGCAGCATCGCGGACGATCGGCGTTGCAACCGGGCGTCGTAGCGCGCCTGCGGGCTGGCGAGCTCCCGGTTGATCGAATCCTCAGACATCGTCGGCCGCCGCGAAGTAGTAGGCGCCATCGCCGTCCGGGAGCCGCCGGCACGAGACAGCGACCAGGCCCTTCCCGAGCAGCTCCTCGAACGACCGCCGCAGCTCGGCCGCGTCCGAGGGTACGACGAGTTGCGTCAGCGCGGCGTCGTCCGGAACGGACGGCTGCTCCCGGGTCAGGTCCCACTCGACGACGACGCGATCGGTGCCCGGACCGTACATGTCGGGGGCGAACCAGCGGCCGCGCGCGCCCAGGACGTCGAGGTTGAAGTGCGCGTTGCGGAGCTGCGCCGGGTCGTAGGTCCAGCGCATCCGGGACATACCGTGGCTGAGGGCAACTTCCTTCTGGGCGTGCTTGAGCATCCGCCCGAGACCGTGTCCCTGGTGCTCGGTGGCCACCACGGCGGACTGCGAGTAGTGGTAGAAGCCGCGCCGATCGGTGCCGCAGAAGCCGTACGCGAACGCCACCAGCCGGTCGTGCTCGTCGAGGATGCCGACCACCGAGCCGCCGTTGCTCGCCAGCGCCCCGAGCAGTCGCGGATTCAGCCCGTACGCCGGGTCGCGGTACCCGAAGACCTCCCGGTACAGCGCCGACGCCTCGGCGAACCTCGACGCCGTGGTGAGCGACACCGGCCGGAAGCCCACCTCAGAGATACGATTCATATCTCGATGCTATCCCCGATCTGATGACGCTGACGAATCGATGATCGGATGATGATACGTTGACTATCTATGAGCATCGAGCGACTTCGGGAGTACGTCGGCGCCGAGACCCCGACCGGTGACGCGGTCGCGTTGAACGCGTTCGCCGACCGGCTGTCGATCAAGTACGCCGAACTCGGCGGCACCGTCCGCAGAGTGCCGGCGCCGACCGGCGACCACCTGGTGGCCGACTTCCCTGGCCGCGGCGCGCGAGCCGACGACGCACCCCTGCTCTTCCTCGCGCACCACGACACCGTCTGGCCGATCGGCCAACTCAGGGGCGCGATGCCGTGGCGGGAGGAAGGCGGGATCATCCACGGTCCGGGCGTGTTCGACATGAAAGGCGGGCTCGTCGTCCTGGAGACCGCGCTCGAGCAGGTCGCCGACCGCGATCACCGGCCGCTGCGGGTCGTGGTTGTCGCGGACGAGGAGATCGGTTCACCGTCGGCGCGCGACCTGGTGACGGCCGAGGCGGCCGGGGCGTACGCCGCCTTCGGCTTCGAGCCGCCGCACCCGAACGGCAACCTGAAGACCTCCCGCTGGGGCAGCACGCGGGTCCGGATCGAGGTCACCGGTCGCGAGGCCCATGCGGCGCTCGACCCCGCGGGCGGCGTCTCGGCGATCGACGAGCTCGTCGACCAGTTGCTCGTCGTCCGGCAGATCGTCGCCGCGCACGACCACGTGCTGTGCAACGTTGGCACGGTGACAGGCGGCGGCCGCACGAACGTCGTACCGGGATCAGCAGCGGCCGAGATCGGCTTTCGTTTTGTCGATCCGAAGACCGAGGAGGCCGTGCTGGCGGCCGTGACCGCGCTGGAGCCGGTGCGCAAAGCGCAGCTGGCGGTGCGGGTGCTGTCGAACCGCCCGGCCTGGCAACCGTCGCCGGCGACGGAAGAGCTGCTGGCGAAGGTGATCGAGGCCGGAAGGTCCGTGGGTCAGCAGGTCGGCGGTGCGGCCGCGACCGGCGCGGCCGACACCAACCTGACCGGATGGTTGGGCGTTCCCACGCTGGACGGCCTGGGCCCCCTCGGCAAGGGAGCCCACGCCGTCCACGAGCAGATCGTCGCGGCGACCTTGGCCGAACGCGCCGACCTGGTCGCCGCCGTCATCACCGCACTCTGAACGGCGAGGCCGTCCCGGCTGCGCCACCACCGCGTCGCGTCGGTTCCGCCGCGGCGAGAATCGCCCCGCCCGGCAGAAATTCGAGCGCCGCGACCGCACCGATCTCGGCCGCCGACGTACCGGGCGCGCCGGCCGGCGTGAACGTATGACCGTACGGCGTCAGCGCCGCGCCGTACCGGTCGATGAACGCCTGCTCCGCGGTCACCGACGCAGTGTTGCGCTGCGACGCCCGCGGGGCCGCGACCGCCTCCGGCAGCGTCATGCCGCGGTCGAGCCGGTTCGTCAGCGTCTGCAGGACGGTGGTGATGATCGTCGAGCCACCGGGCGATCCGAGCGCGAGGTACGGACGTCCGCCGCGCAGCACGATCGTCGGCGACATCGACGACCGCGGCCGCTTCCCGGCCTCGACCCGGTTCGGGTCCTTCGGGTCGGGTACGGCGGAGAAGTCGGTGAGCTCGTTGTTCAGGAGAAAACCACGGCCTGGCACCGTGATGCCGCTGCCGCCGGTCTGCTCGATCGTCAGCGTGTACGACACGACGTTGCCCCACTTGTCGGCCGCGACCATGTGCGTTGTCGACGGCCCCTCGGTGTCGACGCGCTGGTCGACCGCACTCCCCTTGCCGCAACGGGAGTAGTCGCCGTCGGGCGATCCGGCCGGCACCGGCTTGGTCGCCGCGTGCTGCGGGTCGATCAGGCAGGAACGCTCGGCCCCGAATCCCTTCGACAACAGCTCCTGCACCGGTACGTCGACGTACGCCGAATCGCCGACGTACGCACCGCGGTCCGCGAAGGCGAGCGCGGACGCCTCGAAGTACGTGTGCAGCGCCTGCGTCGCCGACATCCGCCGGATGTGCTGCGGCTGCAGGATGTTCAGCGCCTCGCCGACCGTCGTACCGCCCGAGGACGACGGCGGCATGCCGTAGACGTCGAGGCCGTCGTACCTGACCTTGGTGGGGGTACGGTCGATCGCCCGGTACGCCGCGAGGTCACTCGGCCGCAGGTACCCGGAGAAGAACGGCAGCGTCGCGTCCGCGGTCTTCGGCGGGTTCTGCGCGACCGCGGCCATCTCGCGCGCGAGCGGACCGCCGTAGAACACCGACGGACCCTGCCGGCCGATCAGCTTGTAGGTCGCCGCGAGCTCGGGGTTCTTGAACACCGTGCCGACCTGCGGCGCGTCGCCGTTCGGCAGGAACAGCTTCGCGGTCGGGACCACCTGCGCGAAACGGGTCTTGTTCTCCATGGTCTGCAGGCGGAACGTCGGGTCCACCACGAAACCGCGCTCGGCCAGGTCGGCGGCCGGCTTCAACGCCTTGCCGAGCGACAGCGATCCCCACTTCTTGAGGGCGCGGTCCCAGGTGGCAAGCGTTCCCGGTACGCCGATCGACACGCCGGACGTGACCAACTGCGCGAACGGATACGGCTGGCCCGTCGACGGATCGATGAAGGCGTTCGAGGGCATCGTCGCGGGTGCGGTCTCGCGGCCGTCGATCGTGAACACCTTGCGGGACTTGGCGTTGTAGTACACGAAGTACCCACCGCCGCCGATACCCGCCGAGTACGGCTCGGTCACGCCGAGCGCGGCGGCCGTGGCGACCGCGGCGTCGACGGCGTTGCCACCACGGCGCAGCACGTCGAGGCCGATGTTCGTCGCGTCGGCGTCGACCGACGACACGGCACCGCCGTACCCGACCGAGGTGGCCTGCTTCGGCGGGCTCGCCGTGGGCCGGGTGGTGGGCGCCTGTGGACCGGCGGTGGCCGTGGTTGCGGTGAAGGCGGTGAGGATCAAACTGCCTGCGGACAGGGATGCGACCAGCTTCTTCACGAAACTCCCCCACACGGATTCGGGGAACAGGGACAAGCCCTGCCTATCTCACGTGCGGACGGAGCGCCAGTCGTGACGCGCGGTTCGGACCCCTGCGCGCCGAGCTACTTGACGGGCTACTTGACGGCTACTTGACGGTGCAGGAGGCGAGGAAGCGGCGGACGACGTCGTCCGGCCATTCCTCGGTGCCGGTCGGCAGCTCGAGCAGGAGCCAGCGGCCGTCGAGCTCGACCTGCCCGGTCAGGCGGCCGTTCGCCGTTCCGATCTGGAAGGTCCGGCCGCTCGCCTCCGCGACCCGGACCTGGGAGAGCGTGCGGGCTTGTGGCGCAGGGTGCAGAACGACCTTCGCGGCACTGTCCGCGGTCCGCATCTCCGGCTTGGACAGTACGACGCGGCCGTCCGCGCCCGGGGTCTCGGCGCTGAAGCCCTTCGGTGCCAGCGTGCAGGCAATCCCGTCCCAGGGCTGCTTGTTCGCCACCAGCTCCACCACGGTGGCGCCGTACATCGAGAGCGTCTCCTGCTTCTGCGGGGTGGCGGACCGTGCGGGCGCCGAGGTCGCGGCCGACTGCTCCGATTCGACGGTGCCGCCGGCCACCTCGTCGCCGGTCCCCGGCCCCTTCACCTGGTTGCCGATCGCGAGCACGAGCGCCGACGCCGCGGCGACGCACAGCACCCCGGTGACCCGCCGCCGGCGCTTGATCCTGCGCAGGGCGAGGCGACCGCGGGTGATGTCCGCGTCGATGTCCGGTTCCGGCAGCGCTGCGGCGGCGCGATCCGCGAACCCCTCCAACAGCTTCTTGACCTCGTCCACTAGTTCATTGCCTCCCCGCCCCGCCGCCCCGGTCGGTCACTCAGCTACTCCCTGTCTCTTCCGTCATGAGTTCCTTCAGACGCTTGAGCGCCTTGGCAGTTTGACTCTTCACCGTGCCCTCGGTGCAGTCCAGGATCCGCGCACAGGTCGCGACATCGAGATCCTGGAAGTACCGCAGGACCAGGACCGCCCGCTGCCGCGGCGCGAGGTCCAGCAACGCGCCCCGGATCGCGAGGGTGTCGGCGTGATCCGGTTCGTCGGTGGATCGCGGCTCGATCGTCTCCGCGGTCATCACCTCCGGGTGCCGACCGGCACGGCGGCGCTCGTCCAGGAACGCGTTGACCAGGATGCGGTGCGCATACGGTCCGGCGCCCTCGTGCTTGATCCGGTGCCAGTGCACGTACACCCGCGTGCAGGCGGTCTGGACCAGATCCTCGGCGGTGTGCACGTCACCGGCGGTGAGCAGCAACGCCGTCCGCATCAGTCGCGCGCGGTCCGTGAGCAGGTACTCACGGAACTCGGCCTCACGGTCACCCCCTCGCATCGACGGCCCCAGTTTCGGTGCCCGGGCCGGTTGTCACCTCGACTACGCCGGCGGCGTCCGTGCGGTTGCCTTGGGCTATCACTTCGAGTGCCTGCTCCACCAAATCGGGGGCGTTGTACCGCAGCCAGGTGATCCGCGGGTCCCGGCGGAACCACGAGTCCTGTCGCCGCGCGAACCGCCGGGTCGCCTGGGCGGTCCGCTCCCGGGCCTCCTGCTCGTCGATCTCACCGTTCAGCAACGCGATCACCTGCGAATACCCGAGGGCGCGGTTGGCAGTCTTTCCCTCAATCAAACCCTTGTTCAGCAGACCTCGCACCTCGGCGACGAATCCGGCCTCGAACATCCGGTCCACCCGGCGGCCGATCCGCTCGTCGAGCACCGGCCGCGGTACGTCGAGACCGAGCTGCACCGCGCCTGCGTAGACGTAGCGGTGCTCCGGCAGCGTCGCGACGTACGGGCCGCCGGTGATCTCGATGACCTCGAGCGCGCGGACGATCCGCCGGCCGTTGCTCGGCAGGATCTGCTCCGCGGCCTGCGGGTCCTTCGCGGCCAGTACGGCGTGCAGCGCGCCGGAGCCTTTCGCCGCGAGCTCGGCCTCCAGCCGGGCCCGGACGTCCGGGTCGGTGCCCGGGAACACGAAGTCGTCGAGGATCGCGCGGACGTAGAGCGCCGACCCGCCGGCCAGCACCGGGACCTTGCCGCGGGCGATGCAGTCGTCGATCGCGGCGCGGGCCAGCTCCTGGAACTCGGCCACCGTCGCGGTCTCGGTGACATCGAGGATGTCCAGCAGATGATGCGGTACGCCGCCGCGCTCCGCCGTACTGACCTTCGCCGTGCCGATGTCCATCCCGCGGTACACCTGCATGGCGTCCGCGTTCACCACCTCGCCGTTCAGGCGCTGGGACAGCGCGACGGCCAGATCGGACTTGCCGGCGGCGGTGGGACCGACGACCGCGACGACGAGTGGAGCAGGCATCGGTCCAGTCTGGCAGTGCCCGAAGAGGCACCGAGTCACCACCCCGGCCAGGCGTCAGCACTCTGCGTTGCGCAGTGGGTTGCTCAAGACTTCGCCAAGAGCACGGAGCGTGTCTTGTGGATGACCCTGCACGGTCGATAGGAATGCAGGAGTTCGCATCATTTCTACGGGAGGAACGAAGTGACGAATCCGTTCGAGGAAGAGTCGGACGCGGCCAAGGACGCGCTCGGACTGGGGGACGAGTCGGACAACGTGTCCGACGCCAAGCGCAGCGGCGGCGACGTCGAGGGGCGCAAGAGCGGCGGGGACGTGGAGTTCAGCGCGGCCGACGCCGAGCCGAAGGGTGGCCCGACCGGCGGCTCAGGCGGCGACTCCGGCGGTGACGTCGAGTCCGGCGGTGACGTCGAGTCCGGTGGCGGCACGACGGACAGCGGCGGAGACGTCGAGTAGTTCCGCTCCGGGACCACAGCCGGGTACGGCCGTGAATATCGAATCGGGTACGGCATTGCTTTGATGCCCCGGAGATCCCACACTTGCGGCGTTCGAGGTGCGAGGATGCGCGCTAGCTGTCTGTAAGCATTCAACTACGCAGGAATGGGAGCCCCGAGATGGGCATCTTCGACAAGTTCAAGGGCAAGGCCGAGGACCTCAAGGACAAGGCCACGGACCTGGTCGACCAGCACGGCGACAAGGTCGGTGACGGTCTGGACAAGGCCGGTGACTTCGTCGACGAGAAGACGGGCGGCAAGTACGGCGACAAGATCGACTCCGGTGTCGACAAGGCCAAGGAAGGGTTGGACAACCTGGACGGCCAGAACGACGACATCCCGGACAAGCCGAACCAGTCCGCCTGACGTACCCGCCGAAGGGCCGCACGCCGCGTGGCGGGCGGCCCTTCGTCATGTCCGGACCTGTGATCGGGCGGCTGTCGGTGCGGGTGGTTAGGGTTCTGGGCATGGATCGGTTTCGGGTGGTTCCGGCGGCTTATGTGATTGTGCGGCGCGGGGACGAGGTGCTGTTGTTGCTGCGGGCCAACACCGGCTACATGGACGGGTACTGGGCGGTGCCGGCCGGTCATGTCGAGCAGGGCGAGTCCGTGATCGAGGCGGCGCTGCGGGAGGTGCGCGAAGAGGTCGGGCTCGAAATCGCCGCGGCCGACCTGGTGCCGGTGACCGCGATGCACCGCACCGGCGGGAACGGCGACCCGATCGACGAGCGGGTCGACTTCTTCTTTCTCACCGAGAAGTGGCAAGGCGAGCCGCGTCTGATGGAAGCGGAGAAGGCGGCCGGCCTGGAATGGTATCCACTGGACAAGCTGCCCGAGCCACTCGTCCCGCACGAGAAGCGCGTCCTCGATTCACTGACCGGCGACCCGCTGCCCGCGGTGATCGTCCAGGGGTTCGCCGCCAGGCCCGCCACGGGTGGATAACCGGGTCTTGTGACCGATCCGATCCATGGGTGGGTCCGGGTGACCCGAGTCGGCGCCGGTCGTTCGTACGGGCCGAAGACGGAATCTTGCACAGGTTGAGGTGGGCGTGGACTGGTTATTGCTTGTCCAAGGTCCCAGGCGGGTGTGCAAGGTCCCGGATGGGTGTGCACGGTCCGACACGGGTGGGCATCTATGGAGGGTTTTCCGCCGTATGGCGGGCAAAGTCCTCCACTGTCGTGCGGAAAACTCTCCTAGGAGTGTTTTCCCGGGTCAGCGGTGCAGGCAATGCAGCGTTGATGCGAACCCGGCGGGCTGCGACGTCCGGATCCACCCACATATCAGCCACATGAGCCGGTCAGCCTGTGGGCCTGACGGACTGGAGAAGCGAGCGGATCAGGGCTTCCTGGGCGGGCAGCAGGGCGAGCTCGTCGGTCGTCAGCGTGCGATTGTTGCCCCGGGCCCGGAGCGCGTCCGGCAGACCGGGCGTCGGGTCGATCGACAACTCGAGGTACGTCGCCAACGCCGCGCGCAGCAGTGAGCTGAATGCCTCGTAGGACGGGTCGAGGGCGACCTGCGCGAAGATGATCGCGGTCATCGCGACGTCGTACGCCGCGGTGCCTTCGTGGGCGTTGCGCCAGTCGATGACGACCGGGCCGTCGGCGGTGGCGATCACGTTGAGCGGGTGCAGGTCGCCGTGGACGACGACGTTGCCCGGCGTACCGCTCGGCGCGGGGATCGCCTGCAGTTGCCGATGCAACTCGGCGTGGATCCGGCCGACGTCGGCGGCGCTCAGGTCGCCGGCGATCGCGGCGTCGGCGAGCGTCGGACCGCCGAGGCGCTGGATCACCATGTCCGGCCCGGCGACCTCACGGACGGCCGGCACCGGGTAGCCGTACTGCGCGACGTGCCGCATGTAGTCGGCCTCGTCGCGGACCGGATCACCGTTGCGGTACCGGCGCAGGACCCACTCCTCGTCGATCGCGTAGATGTCCGCGTCCCGGCCGAAGGCGATCGGCTGCGCGTCCGCGGGCAGGATCACGCGCAGCGCCCGTTCACGCGCCGGTCCATCAGCTCCGGCTCATCCGATCTGGCAGCCGCCGACGGCGGGCTCCATCGGCTTCGCGCCGATCGTCGGCATCCCGAGCATCACACCCGGGGTAGTCGGTGTCGGCGCACCCTGCGCGCGCTCCCACGCGTCGCCGGCGCGCGTTCGCCGTACGGCGCCGAACACGTCCGCGACCAGGTGGTGCGGAGCCGCGTACGTGACCTCGACCGTTGCCATGTCACCCGGTCGCGGCGCCTCGACGCCCTCGGGTACGGCGAAGTGCACGAGGCGGTTGTCCGCGCCGCGGCCGCTCAGCCGGTGGGTGGTGGCGTCCTTGCGCCCCTCCCCCTCGGCGACCAGCACCTCGACGGACCGCCCGACGAGCCGCTTGTTCTCGGCCCAGGCCATGTCGTCCTGCAATGCGACGAGCCGCTCGTACCGCTCCTGGACGACGTCGCGCGGAACCTGGTTCTCCATCGACTCGGCCGGAGTACCAGGGCGCTTGGAGTACTGGAAGGTGAACGCCCCCGCGAACCGGGCCTGCCGGACCACGTCGAGCGTGCCCTGGAAGTCTTCCTCGGTCTCGCCCGGGAACCCGACGATGATGTCGGTGGTGATCGCCGCGTCCGGCATCGCAGCGCGGACGTCCTCGATGATCTTCAGGTAGCGGTCCCGCCGGTACGACCGGCGCATCGCCTTCAGCACCGCGTCCGACCCGGACTGCAGCGGCATGTGCAGCGACGGCATCACGTTCGGGGTCTCGGCCATCGCCTCGATCACGTCCGCGGTGAAGTCCCGCGGGTGCGGCGAGGTGAACCGGACACGCTCCAGCCCGTCGATCTCCCCGCAGGCGCGGAGCAGTTTGGAGAACGCGTACCGGTCGCCGAACTCCACGCCGTACGAGTTCACGTTCTGGCCGAGCAGCGTCACCTCGAGCACGCCCTCGGCGACCAGCGCCTCGACCTCGGCGAGCACCTCGCCCGGCCGGCGGTCCTTCTCGCGGCCGCGCAGCGACGGCACGATGCAGAACGTGCAGGTGTTGTTGCAGCCCACGCTCACCGACACCCAGGCCGAGTACGGCGACTCGCGCCGGGTCGGCAGCGTCGACGGGAACACCTCGAGCGCCTCGAGGATCTCGACCTGCGACTCCTGCTCGATCCGGGCCCGCTCCAGCAGCGCCGGCAGCGACCCGATGTTGTGGGTGCCGAACACGACGTCGACCCACGGCGCCTTCTTGGTGATCGACGCCTTGTCCTTCTGCGCCAGGCAGCCGCCGACAGCGATCTGCATGCCCGGTTTGCGCGCCTTCACCGGCGCCAGATGGCCGAGGTTGCCGTAGAGCTTGTTGTCGGCGTTCTCCCGCACCGCGCAGGTGTTGAAGACGACCACGTCGGCCTCGTCGCCCTCGGCCGCGCGGACGTAGCCCGCATCCTCCAGCAGCCCGCGCAGCCGCTCGGAGTCGTGGACGTTCATCTGGCACCCGTAGGTGCGGACATCGTAAGTACGCATGACAGCCACCTAGAGTACGTGCCTCGGCCCGGCTCCCCCTACTCGGCCTGGGCGGCACCGACACATCGCTGTGGTGGCCGTCGTACGGTCAGTGAAGGCTCTCCCGGCGGTTCTGGCGATGGGTGACGCCCTCACCACGCAGCGTGTCGTCATTGCAGATCGTTACCACCGTGGTACCACTCAACGCTGCGACCCGGCCCTACGCTCCGCTAGGTTCTGGCCATGAGCGATTCCGACACGCTGACGAAAACCGGTTTGGTGGCGCTGACCGGAGTCAACAAGCATTTCGGCGACCTGCACGTCCTGAAGGACATCAACCTGTCCATCGACAAGGGCGAGGTCGTCGTGGTGATCGGTCCGTCCGGGTCCGGCAAGTCGACGCTCTGCCGCGCGATCAACCGGCTCGAGCCGATCGACTCTGGCACCATCACGCTGGACGGGCAGCCGCTGCCCAGCGAGGGCAAGGCCCTGGCCCGGCTCCGCGCCGACGTCGGCATGGTGTTCCAGTCGTTCAACCTGTTCGCCCACAAGACGATCCTGCAGAACGTCACCCTCGGACCGACCAAGGTCCGCGGCAAGTCCAAGGCGGAGGCCGAGGAGAAGGCGAGAGCCCTCCTGGACCGGGTCGGCGTCGCCGCGCAGGCCGCGAAGTATCCGGCCCAGCTGTCCGGCGGCCAGCAGCAGCGCGTGGCGATCGCCCGCGCCCTGGCCATGGATCCCAAGGTGATGCTCTTCGACGAGCCGACCTCGGCCCTGGACCCGGAGATGATCAAGGAGGTCCTCGACGTGATGGTCGACCTCGCCGGCCAGAGCATGACGATGGTCGTGGTCACGCACGAGATGGGCTTCGCCCGGCGCGCCGCGAACCGGGTGGTGTTCATGGCGGACGGCCAGATCGTCGAGGAGGCGGAGCCGGAGAAGTTCTTCACCGACCCGCAGAGCAAGCGCGCCCAGGACTTCCTCTCGAAGATCCTCACGCACTGAATCACGCACTGAATCCGGACCGCCCACGTCCCAGCGCAGTACCGAACAACGGAGGAAAAGAATGCGACAGCGGATCATCGCTGCCCTCGGCATCGCGACACTCGCCGCGACCGGTCTCGCCGCGTGCGGCGACGACTCGGGATCGGGCTCGGGCGGCGGCAGCGGCGAGCAGGTGACCATCGGCATCAAGTTCGACCAGCCGGGTCTGGGCCTGAAGGAAGGCGCGAACTACACCGGTATGGACGTCGACGTCGCCAAGTACGTCGCCAAGGAGCTCGGGTACGACGAAGGCAACATCACCTTCAAGGAGTCGCCGTCGGCACAGCGCGAGACGCTGCTGCAGAACGGCCAGGTGAAGATGATCTTCGCGACGTACTCGATCACCGACGCGCGCAAGGAGAAGGTCTCGTTCGCCGGCCCGTACCTGGTCGCCGGCCAGGACCTGCTGGTGAAGGCCGACAACACCGACATCACCGGACCGGACTCGCTGAACGGCAAGAAGCTGTGCTCGGTGACCGGTTCGACGTCCGCGCAGAAGGTCAAGGACCAGTTCGCCAAGACCGTGCAGCTGCAGGAGTACGACACCTACTCCAAGTGCGTGGAGGCGCTCGGCGCCGGCGCGATCGACGCGCTGACCACCGACAACACCATCCTGGCCGGCTACGCGGCGCAGGAGGCGAACAAGGGCAAGTTCAAGGTGGTCGGCAAGACCTTCTCGACCGAGCGCTACGGCGTCGGCCTGAAGAAGGGCGACACCGAGACCTGCCAGAAGGTCAACGACGCGCTGAAGAAGATGGTCGACTCCGGCGAATGGCAGAAGGCCTTCGACAAGAACCTCGGCGACGCGGGCCTGAAGCTCGACCCGGCGACCAACCCGCCGAAGACCTTCGACGCCTGCTCCTGACCTGACGCTGCCGGGGAGGAACCGTTCCGGTTCCTCCCCGCTGCGCTGGTGTCCCCAACGTTTCCAGCAGGAGAACCATGGACGTGATATCGGAGTTCTTCTCCGAGTACGACGGTCTGCAAGCGTTCCGTACGACGATCTACCTGACGCTGCTGTCGGCGCTGTTCGCGCTGATCATCGGCACCGTCGTCGCGGTGATGCGGGTGTCGCCGGTGCGGACCCTGCAGATCATCGGCGCCGCCTACGTGAACATCGTCCGGAACACGCCGCTGACGCTGGTGATCGTGTTCTGCAACCTGGGGCTGTTCCTGCAGCTCGGTGTCGCGCTGGCGAACAAGGACTCGAACACCTTCATCACCGACAACAACTTCCGGCTCGCCGTCCTCGGCCTGTCGGTGTACCACGCGTCGTTCGTGGCCGAGGCGATCCGCAGCGGTGTGAACACCGTGCCGCTCGGTCAGGCGGAGGCGGCCCGGGCGATCGGCCTGCCGTTCCTCAAGACGCTTCGGTACGTCGTGCTGCCGCAGGCGTTCCGGGGCGCGATAGCGCCGTTGGGCAACGTCCTGATCGCGCTGACCAAGAACTCGACCGTCGCCTCGGTCATCGGTGTGACGGAGGCGTCGGCGGTGATGAAGGTGATGATCGAGAACCGTCCGGACGTGCTCTTCGTGGTGTTCGGCATCTTCGCGGTCGGCTTCGTCATCCTGACGCTGCCGGTCGGCATCCTGTTCACGTCCCTGTCGAAGCGGCTGGCGGTGAAGCGATGAGCAGCGTTCTGTTCGACGTTCCCGGACCGCGCGCGAAGCGGGTCTACCTCGGGGTCGGCGTCGCCTCCGTCGTGGCCTTGGCGGCCGTGCTGTGGTTCGTGCTGGACAAGCTCGACGAGAAGGGCCAGCTCACCGCCGCGAAGTGGCAGCCGTTCCTGACCGGTGAGATCTGGACGCAGTACATCCTGCCCGGTCTGGCCGGGACCCTGATCGCGGCGGCCATCTCGGTCGTGCTCGCGATGGTGCTGGGCGTCCTGCTCGGTGTCGGGCGACTGTCGCAGGCGGCTTGGCTGCGGTGGCCGTGCAGCGTGATCGTCGAGTTCTTCCGCGCCGTACCGGTGCTGCTGATGATGCTGTTCACCTACGCCTTGTACGCCAAGTACGAGGTCGTCCCGCCGGAGCGGTACGCGCTCGCGGCCGTCGTCACCGCCCTCACGCTGTACAACGGCGCCGTGGTCGCCGAGCTCGTTCGCTCCGGTGTCTACGCTCTCCCGAAGGGGCAGAGCGAGGCGGCGATGGCGATCGGCCTGACCAACGCGAAGGCGATGCGGCTGATCCTGCTGCCGCAGGCAATCACCGCGATGCTGCCGGCCATCGTCGGCCAGCTGGTCGTGATCCTGAAGGACACCGCCCTCGGCTACATCATCACCTACGAGGAACTGCTCCGGAAGGCAGAGCAGATCGGCAACTACAAGTCGAACCTGCTGCCGGCCCTGATCGTGGTCGGTGCCATCTTCGTGCTGATCAACTACCTGCTGACCGTGGCCGCCCACCGCGTCGAGCGCCTGATGCGCCGCCGCGGCCGCTCGGCCGGCGGTCCGCTCACGGCCGACCCGACCGACCAGATCGGCGGCTCGGGCCTCGGCGGCCCGGGCCTCACCGGCGCCGCGGCAGGCACAGCTCTCGGCGCCGAGGCCGACGGCAAGGCCAACTAGCCGGCAGCGTTCAAGGGCCCGGGACCTTTGCGGTTCCGGGCCCTTTTCGTGGTCAGCGCAAGGTGCCGAAGGAGTCGCGGAGGATCTCCAGGGCCTCGGCGGCTTCCTCCTCGGTCAACGTCATCGGCGGAGCCATCCGCAAGACATTGCCGTACAGGCCGCCCTTGCCGACCAGCAGACCGCGGTTCTTGGTCTCCTGCTGGAGCTTCGTGGTGGCGGCCGGGTCGGGCGTCTGGTCGTCGGGCTTGACGATCTCGGCGGCGAGCATCAGGCCCTTGCCGCGGACGTCGCCCAGCTCTGGGTACTCGTCGGAGATGCCGCGCAGGCCGTCGACCAGCTGGGCGCCGCGCTTGGCAGCGTTCGCCTGCAGGTCCTTGTCGAGCAGGTAGTCCAGCGTCGCCTTCGCGGCGGTGGTCGAGATCGGGTTGCCGCCGAACGTGGACAGCGAGTTCGCCTTGATGCTGTCCATCAGGTCACCGCGGGCCACCACACCGCCGATCGCGAACCCGTTGCCGAGCCCCTTCGCGAACGTCATCGCGTCCGGAACCACGCCGTGCGCCTGAATACCCCAGAAGTGGTCGCCGGTACGGCCCCAGCCGGTCTGCACCTCGTCGGAGATGAACAGGATCCCGTACTCGTCCAGGACCTCCTTGAACGCGGCGTACAGCCCGTCCGGCGGCGACGAGAACCCGCCGACGCCCTGGATCGGCTCGGCGATCAGGCAGGCGACGTCGCCCGCGGTCGTGGTCTCGATGACGTTGCGCAGGTCGTCGACGCAGACCTTGATGTACTCCGCGTCGGGCAGATCCTTGAACGGGCTGCGGTACCGGTACGCGCCCTGCAGGTACTGCACGTTCACCGGCGACAGGCTGCTCGCCGACCAGCCGCGGTTGCCGGTGATCGCCACGGTGCCGAAGGCGCGGCCGTGGTACGAGTTGCGCATCGCCAGCACCTGGTTGGAGCGGCGGTTCTGGGTGGCGAGCAGGAGGGCGGTCTCGTTGGCCTCGGTGCCGGAGTTCGCGAAGAACACCTTCGCGTTCGGGATGCCGGACAGCTCGGCGATCTGCTCGGCCAGCTCGATCTGCTTGCGGATCAGGTACACCGTCGAGGTGTGCGCGATCCCGGAGCCGAGTTGCTCGCGGACCGCGTCGGAGATCTCCGCGATGTCGTACCCGATCGCGTTGGTCAGGATGCCTGCGAAGAAGTCCAGGTACGTGTTCCCCTCACCGTCGGTGACCCGGCGCCCGGACCCCTGGACGATCTCGATCGGCTCCTCGTAGTACAACGCGAGCCAAGCCGGCATGACGGCCTTGTGACGCTCCCAGAGCTCCGCATGTGTCATGCCCTAAGCATTACCGCAGCCGAGACCGGCAGTCCATTAGTGTGCTCTGCGTGACGATGCCGAGCATTCCGCATGTGGACATCGAGTCCCTCGAGGACTTCGACCGGCTGCTGGCCGCGGGCGCCACCTCGATGGCGGGCTGGCGGGTCCAGTCGGTCGACCTGACCAGCCGGACGGCGGAGCTCCTCGGACTGCGGCCGACCGGGGCGGTGTTCCTGGGCTGCGTGCTGGACGAAACGGCGGACCTGTGGATCCGCGACGGCGGCGGCCTGGTGTTCCCGACGATCCCCGAGCTGCCGTTCGACGCGTACCGTGGTCGGCTGTACGACGCCGACGAGCTGTACGCCGGCATCGAGCACGGGTACGACGCGACGCCCGACGCGCGGATCTACGCGTGGTCCCGCCAGCACGACGAGCACGGCGACACCAGCCGTACGCTCGCCGCGGCCCTGCACGACCACGCCATCGCCGACGCGCTCATCGAGCTGCCGAACGGCAGGCCGTGGGTCGGCGTGATGGGCGGTCACGGCGTACTGCGTGGCGACGCCAACTACCGTGCGGCTGTCCTCCTCGGGCAGACGCTTGCCCGCCGCGACCGCGTGGTCGTCACGGGCGGCGGTCCGGGCGCAATGGAGGCCGCCAACCTCGGTGCGTCGCTGGCGGCGTACGAGGACTCGGCGGTCGAGGAGGCGCTGGCCGAGCTGACCGCCGTACCGTCGTTCCGTCCGTCGATCGGGGCGTGGGCGACCGCAGGGCTCAGCGTGCGGTCCCGCTTCCCCGGCGACGGCGGTGTGTCGATTCCGACCTGGTTCTACGGTCACGAGCCACCGAACGTGTTCGCGTCGTCGATCGCGAAGTACTTCTCCAACGCCCAGCGTGAGGACGTGCTGCTCGGGCGGGCGCGCGGCGGCATCGTCTATCTGCCCGGCGCGGCCGGTACGGTCCAGGAGGTGTTCCAGGCCGTCACGCCGAACTACTACGGCGACGCGGCAACGCAGATCCCGCTGATCCTGGTGAACGTCCAGCACTGGACGGTCAAGCTGCCGGTCTGGCCGCTCCTGCAGGCGCTCGCGGTGGACCGCCCGCTGGCCCGCTCCGTCTACCTTGTGGACAGCATCGACGAGGCCGCCGCGTTGGTGAGCTGAGCCTCAGGCGACCTTGCGCGGCGTGAACTGCAGCCGCGGGTTGGCGTATGCGTCCTGCGACTCGATCAACCGCAGCTCGCGCTGCCCCGACTCGTGGGTGTTGGTGAGCAGATCGAACACGCTGGACGTCGTACGCGCGAGCGCCTCCTGCAGGTCGCCCGTACGGCGGTAGTGCGCGGTGAAGAGCGCCGCGGTCACGTCGCCGGAGCCGTTCGCCTTCATCGGGATGTGCGGCGTCTGCACGATCCAGGCACCGCTGTCGTCGACGGCGAGCATCTCGATCGTGCCCTGCTCGCGGTCCGGGCGCTCGACGCTCGTGACGAGCACCGTGCGCGGGCCGGTCGCGCGGGCCAGCTCCACCGACGCCAGCGTGGACTCGAGCGTGTCCGGCTCCGTATTGGTCAGGAAGCCCAGCTCGAACTGGTTCGGCGTGATGATGTCGGCCGCCGGGACGACCCGGTCGCGCAGCAGCACCGGAATGGCGGGCGCCACGAAGCAGCCCGACTTCGCGTTGCCCATCACCGGGTCGCAGGAGTACACGGCATCCGGGTTGGCGGCCTTGACCCGCTTCACGGCCTCGAGGATGACGTCCGCGATCCCCTCACCGCCCTGGTACCCCGACAGCACGACGTCGATCTCCGGCAGCACACCGCGCTCCTCGATCCCCAGAATCACGTCCCGCACGTCGTCCGGACTGATCAGCGGTCCGCGCCAGGCGCCGTACCCGGTGTGGTTCGAGAAGTTGACGGTGTAGACCGGCAAGACCTCGACCCCGATCCGCTGCAACGGGAACACAGCAGCCGAGTTCCCCACATGCCCGTACGCCACCGCTGACTGGATCGACAAAATCTTCACCGCCCGATCATCCCACTGCCTCAACCCGGCAGCCTGGTGCGTCCCCTGGGCAGGTGGTCTACGGTGCAAGGCGTGGCGGACGGTCCGCGGACGACCGGATGTGGCTCGAAGACCAATTGCGCGAGGGCGAACACGGGCCACTGGCCGATGCTTTCGCAGCCGGCCGCCGTGGCAGAGCTCCTCAGCGAGGTCCGCTGAGCCACTCCCCGGCGGTGTCGAGGAACGCGTCGACCTCTTCGACGTCGTATCCCTCGCTCATCCGCACCGGGCTGAACTGGATTGTGCGGATCTCACCTGCCGTCACCGGACGCTCGACGGGCCGACCGTTGACGGTCGCCATGACGCGGTCGACGAACGCGTCCACCTCCGTGACGTCGTACCCCTCACGCCAGCGCACCGGGGTGAACCTCGGCGCCACCCGCTCGCCGATCGGACCGAGCGGCGTGGCGGGAACAGCCGACTGGATGTTCCGGTGGCCCGGCAGCCAGCGCTCGGCCTCGTCGAGGAAGCTGTCGACGTCCTCCGCGCTGTACCCGACGACGAGCAGCGGCGGCGTCATGAACGCGGCGTTCCGCACCTCGTCGACCGTGATCTCCGTCCCGTCCGCACGCCGCTCGGCGGTCGCGAGGACGCGGGCCACCAGCGCGTCGACGTCCTCGCGCAGGTAGCGCTGGCCGGTACGGACGGCACGGAACTGCGGCCGCAGCATCAGGCCTCGCTCGCGGCGAGCTGCCCGCAGGCGCCGTCGATCTCCTGACCGCGGGTGTCGCGGACCGTGACCGGGATCCCGCCGGCCTCCAATCGGCGCACGAACTCGCGCTCGTCGGCGGGGTCGGACGCGGTCCACTTCGAGCCCGGCGTCGGGTTCAGCGGGATCAGGTTCACGTGCACCCAGCCCCAGTCCCCGCGCGCCCGGAGCTTCTCCGCGAGCAGGTCGGCCCGCCAGGCGTGGTCATTGATGTCGCGGATCATCGCGTACTCGATCGAGACCCGGCGCTTGGTCTGGCGCGCGTACGCCCAGGCGGCGTCGAGCACCTCGTCGACCTTCCAGCGATTGTTGATCGGCACCAGCTCGTCGCGCAGCTCGTCGTCCGGCGCATGCAGCGACAGCGCGAGCGTGACCGGGATGCCCTCGGTCGCCAGCTGGTTGATCCGCGGCACCAGCCCGACCGTCGACACGGTCACGCCGCGCGCGGAGATCCCCAGGCCTTCCGGCGACGGATCCGTGAACCGGCGGACGGCGCCCATCACGGCCTTGTAGTTGGCCATCGGCTCGCCCATGCCCATGAACACGATGTTCGAGACGCGGCCTGGGCCGCCGGCGATCTCACCGCGCGCCAGCGCCCGCGCACCGTCGACCACCTGCTCGACGATCTCCGCGGTGGTCATGTTCCGCGTCAGGCCGCCCTGGCCGGTCGCGCAGAACGGGCACGCCATCCCGCAGCCCGCCTGCGACGACACGCACATCGTCGCGCGGTCCGGATACCGCATCAGGACCGACTCGACGAGCGAGCCGTCGAGCAACTTCCACAGCGTCTTGCGGGTCTGGCCGTTGTCGCACTCCAGGTCGCGAACGCGGGTCAGCAGCGGCGGCATCAGGTCCGCCACCAGCTTGTCGCGGGTCGCGGCCGGCAGATCGGTCATCTCGGCCGGGTCGGACACCAGCCGGGAGAAGTAGTGGTTCGACAGCTGCTTGGCCCGGAACGCCGGCTCACCCAGCGCGGCCACCGCCGTACGCCGTTCCTCCCCGGTGAGATCGGCCAGGTGCCGCGGCGGCTTCTTGGCGCGGCGCGGCTCATCGAAAACAAGAGGCAGGGAGGTAGACATAACCGACCTATTGTCGCTTGCCGCGTCGACGGTTCACAAATTCACATCGGCGACGTGCCGGGGATCACAGGGCCGAACGCGGATCCTCGGGCCATCACCATGAGCACGACCTGGGCCGGTCGAGCGCTTGGCGGCGCATGGTGCCCGCGATCGTGATGGCCTGGCGATCCGCTCTTCAGGTGTCCTTGCGGTCCGAGTGGCCGAGTTTGCGGTCCGGGGCGATCCGGTCGCGGACCATTTGCTTGAGCAGCGGGATCTCGGCGAACCCACCTTCGGCCTTCCGCGACCACAGCAGCTCCCCGTCGAGGCTGACGTCGAACACTCCCCCGCTCCCCGGCACGAGCGCGACCTCACCGAGCTCCTTCGGGAACGTGGTCAGCAGCTCCTGTGCGGTCCACGCCGCGCGCAACAACCACCGGCATTGGGTGCAGTACTCGATCTCCAACCGCGGCGCCCGACTCACCCGCCCCACGCTACCGGGCGACTTTGTGCACCAGATCCGCATCTCAGCGGCCGAAAAGTACGGATCTGGTGCACAAAGTGGCCCTCAGGGCGGTCGCCGGGGCGGTCGTCAGGGTGGTCGCCGGGGTGGTCGTCAGGCGGAGTAGCCCTTCGGCGGGATGAGGGTGGCGAGCTGGTTGAAGGTGAGCCAGTACGTCGCCGTGGGCGCGAAGCCGGCGGGGTTCGCGATCAGGACGGTCCGATCGCTGTCGTCGTACCCGATCACCGTGAAGTAGTGGTAGATCGTGTAGTTCGGGTAGCCCGGCGGGTGATTACTGGCCGGCGCGACGATGTTGGCGACGATCGGGTAGTTGTTGTCGATGTCGAGTACGACGTCCCGCCAGAGCAGGTCCCGCTGCGCCTGGGTGGGCGGGTCGTTGGGCATCTCCTTGGTCTCGTACCAACCGGTGCCGAGATGGTTGTTCAGCACGCGTGTCACCTGGCCGATCCAGTCGGTGCCGTTGGTTGTCGTGGGCAGTTCGTTCGCCAGCTGCTGCTGACTCGGCGGTGCGATCCGCGCCGAGAGTGCGATCCGGGTCGCGGCCGGACCGCACCAGTAGCCGGTCTGCTGGTACTGGAAGTCGATGTTGAGGGTCTTGACGGTCTGCGTCGAGTAGCCGAGCAGCGGGACCGGCTTCGCCGCTGCGAGCGCCTCGGGTGATGCGGCCGAATGCGTTGCTTCGACCGGTACGGCGGTCGCGGCAGTCGCCGGAAGTATTGCCGCCGTGACCAGGACCAGACCGCAGAGCGCGGCCGTGAACTTCGTCGTGGGAATCATGTCAGCTCCTCACTGGACGACCGGGGCGGATCGTCCGAGGTTTGATCCTGACATGCGACGACACATAGTGGTGAGAAATTCACCGGCCCTTTCCAGGTCAGTCGAAACGCTCGATGATCTCGCGCACCAACCACCGCACCGCCCGCTCCGGGGAATCAGGGCTGCAGCGCGTCCGTTGGACTCTGCATGCTCTCGGTTCCGCTGTCAGTGCTCGACCGCTCGCGGACGCGGGTCGGTGAGTCGGAGGCGGAGACGTTGCGGGCGACGGTTGAGCTGGCTCAGCAGGTGGAAGCGCTCGGGTACAAGCGGTTCTGGGTGTCCGAGCACCACAGCGTGCCGGGCGTCGTCGGCTCGGCGCCGACCGTGCTGGCCGCGGCCGTTGCCGCACGTACCGATCGGATTCGGGTCGGCACGGGTGGCGTGATGCTGCCGAACCACCAGCCCTTGGTCGTCGCGGAGCAGTTCGGCGTCCTCGAGTCGCTGTATCCGGGCCGGATCGACATGGGGCTCGGGCGCTCGGTCGGCTTCACGAACGGCGTACGACGGGCCCTCGGTGTCGACAAGGACGCTGCGGACGATTTCGCCGTACAGGTGCGGTTGTTGCTCGAGTACCTGGCCGGAACGGCGCCCGACCAGGTGCATGCGCGTCCGGGTGAGGGGCTACACATTCCGCCGTTCATCCTCGCCGTCGGGGAAGGTACGGCGATCGCGGCCGAACTGGGATTACCCGTCGTGCTCGCTGCGCGTCCGAATTCGGCTGCGTTGCTCGAGGACTACCGCACGAACTTCCGGCCGTCGGCGTGGGCATCGCAGCCGTACGTCGTCCTCGCCGTCACCGCCGCGGTCGCGGACTCCACCGAGGCCGCGCGGGAGCTGTTGTTGCCCGAGGCATGGGCCAGCGCGTACTCGCGGACTCGCGGTGTGTTCCCTCCGCTGCAGCCCGATGTTCCCGGGTCGATGACCGCACGCGAACAGGAGTTCTTCGAGAACGCGCTGCACGGCCAGCTCTACGGGACATCCGCTGAGGTCGACCAAGCGCTCGGCGACCTGGTACGTCGGACCGCCGCCGACGAGCTGCTGATCACCACGAACACGTTCGACCGCGCGGCGCTGCTGGCGAACTTCGCCGCGCTGGCGAAGCTCACCGGCTGATCCGGTCCGCCAGCCGCTTCCGGACGTCCGGCCATTCGTCGGCCAGGATCGAGAACACGACCGTGTCGCGGAACGACCCGTCGGCCATCCGCTTGTGCCGGCGCAGCACACCCTCGCGGGTCGCCCCGAGCTTCGCGATCGCCGCCTGCGAGCGGGTGTTCTTCGAGCCGGTCTGGATCTTCACGCGCCCGAATCCACAGGTCTCGAAGGCGTGCCCGAGGAGCAGCAGCTTCGCCGCCGGGTTCACCGCCGTACCCCAGACGGCCGGGGCGTACGCCGTCCAGCCGAGATGGACGCTCTCGTTGCCGAGGTCGACGTCGCCGAGGCTCGACGTACCGACGACGGTGCCGTCGGCAACGAGGCGGACGACGTACGCGACCCGATCGGCCGCGGCCGGGATCCACCGCGCACGCATCTCGTCGGCACTGGCCGGCATCGCGGCCGGACCGCCGCTGTACCCGTCGGCGTACACCCGTTCGTTCGCGATCGCGGCGTACAGCTCGTCGATGTCGGCGGCCTGCAACCGGTCGAGCCGGACGATCTCATTGACGAGCGACCGCCCGTCCGGGGCGGTCGTCATGCCTTCACCAGAAGGTGCAGCAGCAGCCAGACGGCCGGAGCGGTCGCGAGCAGCGAGTCCAGCCGATCCATCACGCCGCCGTGGCCGGGCAGCAGGTTCGACATGTCCTTGATGCCGAGATCGCGCTTGATCATGGACTCGCCGAGGTCACCGACCGTTGCGGTGAGCACCGCGACCGCGCCGACGATCGCGCCGGCCCACCACTGACCGTCCAGCAGCAGCACGACGGCCGCGATGCCGGCACCGATACAGGCGAGCGCCGACCCGGCGAAGCCCTCCCAGGACTTCTTCGGGCTGATCTTCGGCGCCATCGGATGCCTGCCGAACAGGACCCCGGCGGCGTATCCGCCGACGTCACTGGCGACCGTGACCAGGAAGAACGTCACCACCCGCGCCGGACCGTCGGCTTCCGGCTGCACCAGCAGGATCGCGAAACCGGCCAGCAGCGGCACGTAGCCGATCAGGAAGACGCCGGCGCTGACGTCCCGCACGAACCCGACCGATCCGCTCGGCATCCGCCAGAAGATCGTGCCCAGCACCGTCAGCCCGAGCGCCACCAGCAGCGCCATCGGGCCGCCGAAGTACGCCGCGACGAGCATCGCGGTCGTCCCGGCGAACAACGGGATCCGCGGGATCTCGGCGCCGCCGGTCCGCAGCGCCTTGATCATCTCGTCGACGGCCACCAGCACCACGGCCAGCACGAGGACCGTGAACAGCACCTTCTGCCAGTACAGCGATCCGAGGATCAGTGCGCCGAGCCCGACCCCGACCGCGATCGCCGCGGGCAGATTCCGCCCGGCACGGCTCGGGCTGGGACTCGGCGCGGGCGTGCTCTCGACGCCCATCACACCTCGAGCAGTTCGGCTTCCTTGTGCTTGAGCAGCTCGTCGATCGAGTCGACGTACTTCTTCGTCAACCCGTCGAGCCGCTTCTCAGCACTCTTGCCCTCGTCCTCACCCGCGTCGCCGTCCTTGACGGTCTTGTGCACCTGGTCCATCGCGTGCCGGCGGATGTTGCGCACCGAGACCCGGGCCTCCTCGGCCTTGGTCTTCGCGACCTTGATGTACTCCTTGCGGCGTTCCTCGGTCAGCGCCGGCATCACCACGCGGATCACCGCACCGTCGTTCCCCGGGTTCACCCCGAGGTCGGAGTCGCGGATCGCCTTCTCGATCGCCGCCATCGCGCCCTTGTCGTACGGCGAGATCAGCACGGTCCGCGGTTCCGGAACCTGGAACCCGGCGAGCTGCTGCAGCGGAGTCGGCGTACCGTAGTAGTCGGCCAGGATGCTCGCGAACATCTGCGGGTGCGCCCGGCCGGTGCGGATCGCGGCGAAGTCGTCCTTCGCAACCTCCACGGCCTTGGCCATCTTCTGCTCGGCCTCGCGGAGAGCTTCGTCGATCACGACATTCCTCGCTTCCTCTGGGCCACCTCGACGCGGCCACTCCTACCCTACGAACGCAGGTTTACCAGATAACGGACATCCACCCCGTGTCCGACGATCCTAGTCGCACCGGAGGGTACCGAACACGGCGGGTACCCGGGTACGGCCCGGATCCGTCCGAGTCAATCGCGGTACGCCGGGTTCGGGGTGCGGCGCACGCGCCCGGTGTGACGGGGTGTTACCGGTTGCTCGAGACGACCGTGCCGATCTTCTCGCCGTGGATCACCCGCGCGATGTTGCCTTCCTCGAGACCGAAGATCACGATCGGCAGCGCGTTGTCGCGGGCCAGGCTGATCGCGGTGGCGTCGGCGACCCGCAGGCCGCGGGACAGGAAGTCGTCGTACGACAGCTGGTCGAACTTCACCGCGTCCGGGTTCTTCTTCGGGTCCGAGTCGTAGACGCCGTCCACGCCCTGCTTGCCCATCAGCAGCGCCTCGGCGCCGATCTCCAGCGCACGCTGGGCGGCGACGGTGTCGGTGGAGAAGTACGGCATGCCGGAACCGGCGCCGAAGATCACGACCCGGCCCTTCTCCAGGTGCCGCTCGGCCTTGCGCGGGATGTACGGCTCGGCGACCTGGCCCATCGTGATCGCGGTCTGCACCCGGGTCTCGATGCCGAGCTTCTCCAGGAAGTCCTGCAGCGCCAGGCAGTTCATCACGGTGCCGAGCATGCCCATGTAGTCCGCGCGGTTGCGCTCCATACCGCGCTGCTGCAGCTCAGCGCCGCGGAAGAAGTTGCCGCCGCCGACCACGACGGCGACCTGGACGCCCGCGCGGGCCACCTCGGCGATCTGCTTGGCGATCGAGTTCACCACGTCGGGGTCGACGCCGAGCTTCCCGCCGCCGAACACCTCACCCGACAGCTTCAGCAGCACCCGGTGGTAGGCGGGCGAGAACGGCGAAGAGGCCGGACTCGTCTCGGTACCCAGGGTTTCCGTCACGATTCCGGCCTCCTCGTTCGTCGTCTGTCCGGTCAGATCCTTCGCGGGATCAGGCGCCGACCTCGAAGCGGGCGAACCGCTTCACGGTCACACCGGCCTCGTCCAGCACGGCCTTCACGGACTTCTTGTTCTCCGTCACCGACGGCTGCTCGAGCAGCACGACGTCCTTGAAGAACCCGTTCAGCCGGCCCTCGACGATCTTCGGCAGGGCGCCCTCCGGCTTGCCCTCCTCGCGTGCGGTCGCCTCGGCGATCCGCTTCTCGTTCTCGACCGTCTCGGCCGGGACCTCGTCGCGGGTGGTGTACAGCGGGCGCATCGCGGCGGCCTGCATGGCGGCGCCCCGGGCGGCCTCGACGTTGTCACCCTCGAACTCGACCAGCACGCCCACCTGCGCCGGCAGGTCGGCGGCACGCTTGTGCATGTACGCCGTCACCTGGCCGTCGAAGACGGCGACCTTGGCCAGCTCGAGCTTCTCGCCGATGACCGCGGCCAGGGCCTCGATGTTCTCGGCGACGGACTTGCCGTCGGTCAGCTTCTCGTTGAGCAGGCCCTCGACGTCGTCCACCTTGCTCGCCGCGGCGTGCGCGACGATGTCGGCGGCGAGCTGCTGGAACTGCTCGTTCTTCGCGACGAAGTCGGTCTCGCAGTTCAGCTGGATCAGCGCGTTCTCCGCCGCGGCCACCAGGCCGTTGGTGGCGGAGCGCTCGGCGCCCCGCTTGGCGGCCTTGGCGGCGCCCTTGATGCGCAGCTCCTCGATCGCCTTGTCGAAGTCGCCGTCGGTCGCCTCGAGCGCCTTCTTCGCGTCCATCATGCCCGCGCCGGTGGCGTCGCGGAGCTTCTTCACGTCAGCGGCGGTGTAGTTCGCCATTCCTCGTTCTCTCGTCTTGTCGGTGCTGGGGGATTGCGGGAGGCTGCCGGCCGGTCCCTCGGTCCGTCTCCGGGCGGTACCCGGCGCGGACCGCCGTACCCGGTCCGGAGTGGGCCGCCCGGGATCACCCGGGCGGCCATCAGGCGCTCAGGCCTCGGCGGGCTTCTCGGACGCCGCGGCCTCGTCGGCCGGGGTCTCGTCGGCCTTGGCGGCGGTCTCCTCGGCCGGCGCGGCAGCGTCGGTCTTGGCCGCAGCCTCGGTCGCAGCGTCGGTCGCAGCCTCGGTCGCAACAGCCTCGGTCGCGGCGGCCTCGGCCGGCGCGGCAGCGTCGGTCTTGGCGGCGTTGCCCTGGCTCTCCAGCAGCTCACGCTCCCAGGCGGCCAGCGGCTCCTCCTGGCCCAGCTCCTCGCCGGCGGCGGCCGCACCCTGGCCCGAGCGGGCCATCAGGCCGTCGGCCACGGCGTCGGCGACCACGCGGGTCAGCAGGCCGACGGAGCGGATCGCGTCGTCGTTCCCCGGAATCGGGTAGTCGACCTCGTCGGGGTCGCAGTTGGTGTCCAGGATGCCGATGATCGGCAGCTTCAGCTTGCGCGCCTCGTCGACGGCGAGGTGCTCCTTCTTGGTGTCCACGATCCACACGGCCGACGGAACGCGGGCCATGTCACGGATACCGCCGAGGGTCTTGAGCAGCTTGTCGTGCTCGCGACGCTTCTGCAGCAGCTCCTTCTTGGTGACACCGGAGGCGGCGACGTCGTCGAAGTCGATGAGCTCGAGCTCCTTGAGCCGCTGGAGCCGCTTGTTCACGGTCTGGAAGTTGGTCAGCATGCCGCCCAGCCAGCGCTGGTTCACGTACGGCATCCCGACCCGGGTCGCCTGCTCGGCGATCGCTTCCTGGGCCTGCTTCTTGGTCCCGACGAACAGGATCGTGCCGCCGGACGCCACCGTGCTGCGAACGAACTCGTACGCGCGGTCGATGTAGGACAGCGACTGCTGCAGGTCGATGATGTAGATGCCGTTGCGCTCGGTCAGGATGTAGCGCTTCATCTTCGGGTTCCAGCGACGGGTCTGGTGCCCGAAGTGCACGCCGCTCTCGAGCAGCTGCTTCATGGTCACGACGGCCATGAGGTGTTCCTCCTACGGACCCGGATCGCCCGGGTCGCTTCTCGGTTGTCCCGCCCCGGATCGGGTGACCCGCGGCGCCTGATGCCCGTCGGCGCGAATCCACCCGGAGCTGCTCCGGGACCGAAGGAATCGACGCTGTTGCGCGGGCATGCGTAGTCGCCCCGCTCACACGGGGCGCCACCGGAAGTGTACGCGACCACCGACCCGCCACGCGAACCGGCCCTGAGCGCGCCGTAGCCGACTCGGTCAGCGCGGTTCGAGCGGGCCGAGGGTTGTCCACAGGCGACCAACTTCCCGGTCCGCGACCACCTCGATCGCGGCATCTTCCCTGACATGAACCTCGCCCTCCTGACCCTGGCCGCCCTCCCCCTCCCACCCGCCGACACCCCGACCTGGCCCCTCGACCCCCGCCCCGAAGTCGTCCGCGGCTTCGACCTGCCCGCGAAGCCGTGGCTCCCCGGCCACCGCGGCGTCGACCTGGCCGGCCACCCCGGCCAAGCCGTCCGCGCCGCCACCTCCGGCACGATCACGTACGCCGGCTCGCTCGCCGGCCGGGGCGTCGTCACGATCACCAGCGGCCAACGCCGTACGACGTACGAACCCGTCGTCCCCGAGGTGAAACCCGGCACCGCCGTGACCCCTGGCACAGTCCTCGGCCGCCTGTCCTCCGCCGGCTCCCATTGCCCACCGCGAACTTGCCTGCACTGGGGGCTCCTGCAGAGCAAGCAGTACCTCAACCCCCTGACGCTGCTCCCCGACCGCCCGATCCGCCTACTCCCCCTGGGCAATCAACTGATCGACGTTGCCCCACACCAAAGCACCAAGACCGCCTCACCCGAGCCTGCCCAAACCGCCACCCGCCCAGCCCGCTCAACCGCCACTCCCCCGACCGAGCCACCACCCGCGAATCGCCGTGCAGCCACCCTCGTCATCGCCGCCACAGCCGCCCTGACCCTGACCACCGCCCTGCTCCTCCACCGCGGCTGACCCATGCCATCTCACCGCGGAACGAGGCGCTGGGTCGCGGGCCGGAGCCCGTGCGCGGTCGCAGGCCGGGGTCGCGAGGTGGGATCGCGAGGTGGGATCGCGAGGTGGACTGCGGCCCGGAGCGCGAGTGGAGCGCGGGCTTTCGCGGGGTCGATCGGCTGGTTGGGTCAGCTGCCGGGGACTCGGGCTTGCCAGGCGTCTTCGTCGCGGGAGCGGCGCTCGACGCCGGCCGGGAGCTTGTTCTTGGCGAGGTCGACCAGCGTGGTGTTCTCCAGCACGTCCCGCAGGCTCGCGCGGGCAGCGATCCACACCCGCTGGAGCACGACCGCGTGCTCGTTGTACGACACGCTCTCCGGCCGCACACCCGAAATGCTCACGATCGGCCCGTCAACCGCCCGCATCACGTCGGCCACGGAAATCTCGTTCGGGTCGACAGCCAACCGCCAACCACCCGACTGCCCGCGCTGGCTCGACAGCACGCCGGCCCGACGCAGATCGGCGAGGATCCCCTGGAGGAACCCGTGCGGAATGCCCTGAGCCCGGCTGAGCTCCTCAGCCGAAACCACCGCAGAGTCGCCCTCGACCCATCGCTGGGTGATCTCGATCAGAGCTCGCAACGCATAGTCAGACTTCGCCGAAACCCGCATGTCCCGCAGTCTGCCGTATCCCGGCCTCCGCGCGCCGCAGCCCCCGCTCTGGAATCACTCCGGCGTCCACCGTCACGCCCGCGGATGCGCCTGCTTGTAGGCCTGCCGAAGGCGATCGTTCGAGACGTGGGTGTAGACCTGTGTGGTCGCGAGCGACGCGTGCCCGAGGAGTTCTTGCACACTCCGCAGGTCCGCTCCACCTTCCAGCAGGTGCGTCGCCGCCGTGTGCCGCAGCCCGTGCGGTCCGAGATCCGGTGCGTCCACCGCGGCGATTCGCTCGTGCACCATCCGCCGCACCGTTCGCTGATCGATCCGCCCGCCACGAGCCCCCAGAAACGCCGCCGGCCCGCTCCCCTCGCGGACGAGCTTCGGTCGCGCTTCGGCGAGCCACCGCTCGAGCGCCTGCGCGGCCGGCACCCCGTACGGGACCGACCGCTCCTTCCGCCCTTTCCCGAACACCCGTACGACGCGACGCGACCGGTCGATGTCGTCGACGTCGAGGGCGCACAGTTCCCCCACCCGGATACCCGTCGCGTAGAGCAACTCCATGATCGTGAGGTCGCGCAAGCCGACCGGGCTGCCGTCATCGGCAGCGACCGCGGCGGCGTCGAGCACGGCCCGGGTGTCGTCCTGACCGAGCACCCCTGGAAGGCTCTTGTGCGCCTTCGGGCTCGCCAGCAGCGCTCCTGGGTCGGTCTGGATCCGCCCGGTCCGCTGCGCCCACGACGTGAACACCCTTGCCGCGGTCGCGCGGCGGGCCATCGTGCTGCGGGATTTCCCCAGACTTTGCTGTTTTGCCAACCACGACCGGAGACCACGGATGTCCAATTGGGCGAGATCATCGTGACCAAGCCGAATCAAATGTTCGAGTAAATCCGCGACGTCTCCGATGTAGGCTCTCACCGAGTGAGTGCTGAGGTCTCTTTCCGCCGATAGATGCCTTTCGTAGTCAGCCAGTAACGCAACGAAGCCTTCCGGCCAGGAACGGTTTCCGCTGACTTCGTCCGGCGTCATGTGTCGACGATGCGTGAGGTGACCCGGCATCGCAAGGCACCGCGCGGACGGCAGCGAAAGGAGGGGCTGGTCGATATCCCGGCGGTCGACTACTGTTCGGCCCGATTGCCCTAGTAGCAACGGAGGCACCCCTGACCATGGCCCCCTCAGCGAACGGACAGACCGTAGGCCGGCGCCTGCCGGTCGAGTCGGCGTTCACTCGAGTCGAGGACGCGCGGCACCGTCTGCCGCGTTTGTTCGGTCGTCGCGACCTGGTCGTACTCGGCCTGGGCGTGATGATCGGCTCCGGTATTTTCAGCATCAGCGGCGTCCAGGCGGCGAATGTCGCCGGACCGGCAGTGATCCTGTCGTTCGTCATCGCCGCGATCGTCTGTGTGCTGGCCGCGGCCTGTTACGCCGAACTGTCGTCCACGATCCCCGTTTCGGGCAGTGCGTACACATTCAGTTACGTAACGTTCGGAGAAGCGTGGGCCTGGCTGGTCGGCTGGGCGCTGGTACTCGAACTCGTGACCGCGGCCGCGATCGTCGCCCGCGTCTGGTCGGCGTACTTCCTGGCCACCTTGGACGGGTTCGGGGTGACGCTTCCCGAAGGGATAGCGCAGTTCTTCGGCCCTGAGGCCAAGGTCAACCTGGTTGCGCCGCTGTTGCTGCTGATCCTCACCGCGCTGATCGTGACCGGCACCAAACTGTCGGCGCGCGTGCTGACGGTCGTCGTGATCGCGAAGGTCGCCGTGATCCTGCTCGTGGTCATTGTCGGCGCGGCGCACATCAACACGGCCAACTACCAACCGTTCGTGCCGACCGCCCGGGCAGCGCCCGCGACCGCGAGTCCGACGTTGCTCGGCTGGATCCTGGATTCGTCGTTCGGCTCGTTCGGGACGATGGGCATCTTCACCGCGGCGAGCACGATCGTGTTCGCGTACATCGGCTTCGACCTGATCGCGACCGCGTCCGAGGACGCCCGCAACCCGCGCAAGACCGTCCCGCAGGGCATGCTGCTCGGCGTCGGCGCGGTGACGATCCTCTACATCGCGATGGCGGTCGTCCTGGTCGGCATGCGCCCGTACGGGCAGCTCGGCGGCGCCGCTCCGGTCTCGGAAGCCTTCGCCGCGGTCGGGGTTGGATGGGCCGCGAAGGTGGTCAATCTGGGGGCCTTGCTCGCTCTGATGACCGTCATCATGGTGGTCCTCATCGCGCAGAGCCGCGTGCTGTTCAACATGGGTCGTGACGGGCTGCTGCCGAAGAGCCTGGGCCGGGTCAGCCGGGTCTACTCCTCCCCCGCCCGCGCCGCCGCGGCCGCCGGCATCGCCGCGCTGG
Organism: Kribbella sp. NPDC048915; assembly: GCF_040649595.1. Lineage (NCBI taxonomy): Bacteria > Bacillati > Actinomycetota > Actinomycetes > Propionibacteriales > Kribbellaceae > Kribbella > Kribbella sp. NPDC048915. Next base: position 48,888 of record NZ_JBEZFT010000038.1, read on the forward strand.
CCCTCACGCTCTACCCGAAGGTCCTCGAACTCGAGGAGCTCCTGGTCATCGGGGCCCTGTTCTGCTTCGCCTTCTGCGCGATCGGCGTCCTCACCCTGCGCCGCTCCGAGCCCAACCTGGAGCGCGGCTTCCGGGTCCCGATGGTTCCGCTGATCCCGCTGCTGTCCCTCGCGGCGACACTCTGGTTGATGCTGAACCTGAAGACGAGCACCTGGACGAAGTTCGGCATCTGGATGATCCTCGGCATCGCGATCTACGGCCTCTACGGCCGCTGGCACAGCCGCCTCGCGAACGAGGACAGCTGGGACTACGACCTCGGTGACACCGACCCCGGCACCGGCGGCTTCCAGCCCATCCGCCACGACCAGGACCGCCCCACCGAACTCCGAGCGGTCCGCACCCCATCCCAGCAGAAGCCGACCCGCGGCAAACACATGCGCAGCTAGCACCGCCCCACGGAAGGCGCAGGCAGCACGGGCGCAGGCAGCACGGGCCCAGGCACCACAAGCTCGCGCACCACGAGCTCACGCACCACGGGGCCTAGATAATTGATGCACGGCCTGGTCTGGATTCGGTGGTCGTAGTGATGGGGCCGAGGACGCTCGGGCGTGTGGCTTGTGTCAGGTCGACAGGACGTCTCTCGTGCCAGGGGTCACAGCTGAGCGTGATTCAGGCGCCGAACACACCCGCCCCGCGCCACACTAACTGTCGAGCGTGCACACCTTCGGGCCGCGCATCAATCATCTAGGCACCACGGGGCCTAGGCACACAAGCTCACGCACCACAAGCTTACGCACCACAAGCTCACGCACCACGAGGTCACCCAGCACAGCTCACCCACCGTAGGCTTCCGCGCCCGACCAGGCGTGGTTGCGGTGGGTGAGCTTTCAGTTGGGGGGTGGGTGGAGGCGCCAGCCGGTGGGGGTGGCGGTTACGAGGGCCAGGGCGGTGAGGGTTTCCAGGCAGGACTGGGTGGTGGGGACGTCCAGGCCTGCGGTGGTGGCGATGTGCTGGGTGGGGGCCGGGTTGTGGACCGGGACGGCGTCCAGCGTTCGTTGAAGGTCTGGGTGGAGGGTGTCGGTGAGGGTCTGCGGCGCTCTGGGGGTGGGCGTCAGGTTGGTGCCGAACGGCGAGATGGCTTCGATGATGTCGGCGACGTTGGTGGCCAGGATGGCGTTGCGTTCGCGGATCAGTAAGTGGCTGCCGGCGGACATGCGGGACGTGATCGGACCGGGGACGGCGAGGACGGGGCGGCCGCATTGTTCGGCCCAGCCGGCGGTGTTCAGGGCTCCGCTGCGGACGGCGGCTTCGATCACGACGGTGCCTTGGGTGATGGCGGCGATCAGACGGTTGCGGGCGAGGAAGCGGAGCTTGGTGGGGGAACATCCGGGTGGTAGTTCGCTGACGACCACTCCGTCGGCGGCGATGCGGCTGAGCAGGGCCGAGTTGCGTTTCGGGTAGCTGACGTCCACACCGCACGCGAGGACGGCGATCGTCACGCCGCCGGCGGCCAGGGCTGCGCGGTGGGCGGCTGCGTCGATGCCGTAGGCGCCGCCGGAGACGATGGTGACGCCTTGGTCGACGAGGCCGCAGGAGAGTTCGGCGGCGACGTGTTCGCCGTACGACGAGCACGCCCGGGCTCCGACCACGGCGATGGAACTGGTCAGCGCCTGGCGGAGGCTCATCCGGCCGCGGACCCAGATGCCGAACGGTACGCCGGCGCGGCGGGACAGTTGGCCGGCTTCGTCGAGAACGTCGATCTGCTCGGGCCATTCTTCGTCACCGGGGATGACGAAGCGGGCGCCGGCGGCTTCGGCGCGTTCGAGGTCTCTGCGGGGGTCGGCGGCGGCGAGGCGGGGCGACCAGCGTTCGAGGCCGGGGAGGTTGCGGTGCAGGCGATCCCAGATTTCTGTCGGGTGCAGGCCGTCGAAGGCTTTCAGGGCGGCCAGGTCTCCGGGCTCGACGACGCGGGACAGGCCCACGCGGGCCAGGCGCTCCTCGTCACCGTTGCCTCCGACAACCAGGCCCGCGCCGCCGGTCCCCTCCCCAGAACCGAACTCGTCGGCGTGCCTCGGACGACCGGTCCCTGGGTCACGCGAACCTCCGCCGCCAGGACCGCCGGCGGAGTGTGTCTCCGGAAGGAGCGTGTAGGTCATCGGGAGTCTCCTTCGAGGAGGCGGCTTGGTGGGGTGCGGACGTGGTGCGTCATTGGGGGGCGCCTTTGAGGGGGCGGACGTCGGTGAGGGGAGTCAAGGGCGCACCGGAGCGGAGGAGGAAGGCTTCGTGGGTCTGGTGGACGGTGGGGGCATCCAGACCCGCCAGGTCGGCCAGGGTCCAGGCGAGTCGGACTACGCGGTCGAAGCCGCGAGCGGTGAGGCGGCCGGCGGTGTAGTGGTCTTCCAGAAGGCGTTGGCCGGCGGTGTCGATGGGATAGTCGCGGCGGAGGACGGGGCCGGGGACCTCGCTGTTGAGGAACCAGCCGGTGTCGCGGTAGCGGTGCAGTTGGCGGTCACGCGCGGCTTGGACGCGGGCGGCGACAGCTGCGCTGGACTCCGGCGCTTCACCGCTGGTGACGGAGCGCGCCGCGGGAAGGATCTGGCGTTGGATGTCGATGCGGTCCTTGATCGGGCCGCTGATGCGTTGGCGATAACGGGCAAGGCTCTGTGGGGTGCAGGTGCAGATCCCTTGGTCGGTGCCGGCGAGACCGCAGGAACACGGATTCGCGGCGAGGACGAGCATGAAGCGCGCCGGGAACTTCGCGACGGCCGCAGCCCGGTGCACCTCGACGAATCCGGATTCGAGCGGCTGACGCAACGTGTCGAGTGTCAACGGGTGCATCTCGGGCGCTTCGTCAATGAACAAGATGCCCCGGTGCGCGCAGCTGATCGCGCCGGGGCGCGGTACGCCGGAGCCACCGCCGACGAGGCTGGCGAGCGAGGCGGTGTGGTGCGGCGCGATGAACGGCGGGCGGTGCACGAGCTCGGCGTCGTTGGTGAGCAGACCGGCGAGGGAATGGACGGCGGAGACTTCCAGGGAGTCATCGGTGCTGAGATCGGGCATCAGCCCGGCCAGGCGCTCGGCGAGCATCGTCTTGCCGGAGCCGGGTGGGCCGTGCAGGAACAGGTGGTGGCCACCGGCGGCCGCCGCTTCGATGGCCCGGCGACCTTCGCGCTGGCCGATGACGTCGTCGAGGTCGACGCTCGGGACGCGGATCAGGGCCTCGGACACCAGACGCGGCTCGGCGCGGGGTGGTGCTTCGTCGGGGATCTCGACGCCGCGAAGCAGGGCCAGGACCTGGCGCAGTGAGCGAGCGCCGTACACGGAGATGCCGGGGACGAGGCGGGCCTCGCCTGCGTTCAGGTCCGGGACGACGATGCGGTCGAAACCGGCGCGGGCGGCGGCGAGCGTCATCGCGAGGGCGCCGCGGACCTCGCGGATGCGGCCGTCGAGACCCAGCTCGCCGATCATGGCCGTTTGACGGATCGCGCTGCGATCGACCGCACCGGCAGCGGTGAGCAGACTGACGGCGATCGCGACGTCGTAGTGGGAGCCGGTCTTGGGTAAGGTGGCCGGCGACAGGCCGATCGTGACCTTGCGGTCGGGGAACCGCTCGCCGCTGTTCACCACGGCCGCGCGGACGCGGTCGCGGGCCTCGGACAGCGAGGTGTCGGGCAGGCCGATCAGGGTGGTCTTGGGCAGGCCCTGGGCGATGTCGGCCTCGACCTCGACGAGATGGCCCTCGAGGCCGACAAGCGCGACGGACCAGGTCTGGGCGAGCGGCATCAGGCCACTCCTCGGACATGGTCCAGGCGGGGCGGCGTGTTCGGCTCGAACAGGACCGCGACCACGTCGATCCGGATCTCGGCCGGTCTCAGGTCGTGGGTCTGCAGCCAGCGGCCGGCCAGCTGCCGCAGCGTGGTCAGCTTGCGATAGGTGATGGACTCCAGCGGCGAGCCGTAGTTCAGCCCGCGCCGGGTCTTCACCTCACAGACGACAAGTGTGTCGCCCTCGCGGGCGACGATGTCGATCTCGCCGAGTGCGCAGCGCCAGTTGCGCTCGAGCACGGCGAATCCGTGGTTGCTGAGATACCTCGCGGCGAGATCTTCGCCGTACCGTCCGACGGTGTTGCTGGTCCGCATCGATGACCACCTCCGGCAGAGAAAGTGCCGGGATCAGCCCTCGAATGCGGACCTCAGTTTGCGGTTGTGGACAACGTCAGCGGCCGAAGTCGGAGTCCTTGGGGACCTCGAGGTCGGACTTGGCGAGTTCCTCGATGTTCACGTCGCGGAAGGTGACGACCTTGGCGTTCTTCACGAACCGGGCGGAACGATAGACGTCCCAGACCCAGGCGTCGGCCATCGTCACCTCGAAGTACACGTCGCCGCCCTCGGTACGCACCTTCAGGTCGACGGCGTTGCACAGGTAGAAGCGCCGCTCGGTCTCCACCACGTACTTGAAGATCCCGACGACGTCCTTGTACTCCCGATAGAGCTGCAGCTCCATGTCGGTCTCGTACTTCTCGAGGTCGTCAGCGCTCATACCTCCACCTCGCTCCGCTCGGTTCCGGCATGAGCGCGCTCGCTACGCTCTCTCACAGGCAGGCTCTCCACTCCGGTGGGACTGGTCACATTCTGTCCCATAACGGGCCGCAGACTGCGGCGGACATTCTCAAACCGGCGGCGATGTTGCGGACACGGACCGTATTCGTCGAGCGCCGCCTGGTGCTCGGGCGTGCAGTACCCCTTGTGGATCCCGAACCCGTACTGCGGGTACACCGTGTCCCAGTGCTCCATCATCCGATCCCGGGTCACCTTCGCGATCACCGACGCGGCAGCGATACAGGCAGCCACCCGGTCACCTTTCCAGATCGCCAGGCCGGGGACGCCGAGTCCGTCGACACCGAACCCGTCGGTGAGCACGTACGCCGGGCGCACGTCCAGCCGGAACAACGCCCGGCGGAGCGCCTCGACATTCGCCACGTGCATGCCGAGCCGGTCGCACTCGGCCGCCTCGATCGACACCACCGACCAGGCCAGGGCGCGCTTGCGGATCTGCTCGTAGCAGCGCTCGCGCGCCTTCGCGGTGAGCAGCTTCGAATCGGCGAGCTCCGGGATCTGACCGCGCTTGCCTTCCGGCAGGATCACCGCGGCGGCCACCAGCGGCCCCGCGCACGGCCCACGACCGGCCTCGTCGACGCCTGCGATCGGGCCCAGCCCGACGCGGCGCAGGGCCCGCTCGTACCCGTACAGCCCGGCGTCCCGCCGTACCGTGCTCCCGCGCGGCAACGCGCTCATTCAGCCCTCCGCATCACACGACCAACCCTAGGCAACAGAGCCGACAACGGCTCACTTAGGTGGCGGTGTGAGCGAGATCGAAGGCTTGTCCGGCGGCGGCCCGGGAGCGGGAACGCTCTTGAACGTGTCCGGTACGCCGAGTTTGCCCCAGCGACCCGCCGGCCAGACGATCATGATCGCCCGCCCGGTGACCTTGTCGAGCGGCACGAACGCGGCGTCGCCCTGGTTGCCGCCGTTGGCGTCGACGTCCTGCAGATGCACCCGGGAGTCCCCGGACGCGGACCGGTGGTCGCCCATCACGAAGATCCGGCCGGCCGGGACGGTGACCTGGAACTCCATCTGCGACGGCGCGTCGCCCGGATACAGGTAGCTGGTCTCGTCGAGGGGCTGACCGTTCACCAGCAACCGGCCCTTGGCGTCACAGCAGGCGACCTTGTCGCCCGGCATGCCGACGAGGCGCTTGATCAGATGGCCATGACTGGAGTCCGGCAGCAGGCCGACGATCTCGAAGAACCGGCCGACCGAGCCGCGCTTCTGGCCGCTCTCCTCGGCGCCGAGCCAGCCGCCCGGGTCCTCGAACACGACCACGTCGCCGCGCTTGACGTCGGTGAGCTTTTCCACCACGACCCGGTCACCGACCAGCAGTGTGTTCTCCATCGACTCGCTCGGGATGATGAACATCTGCCCGACGAACGCCCGCAGGATCGAGGAGACGATCAGGGCACCGACCACGATCAGCACGAACTCGCGGGCGGCGGCCGCGAACCCCGAGCGATGAGCGGGTTTGGCGTCCGTCTTGGTCGGTGTATCGGTCACTTCTTCAGCCCCGGCTTCTTGAAGGTTTCCGGAGGACGCAGCATCGTCATCCGGTCAGACGGCCAGATTACGCAACAAGCGCGGCCAACCACGTTCTCGACCGGCACGAATCCGCCACCGGGGCCGCCCATGTGGGCGCGGGAGTCGGCGGAATCGGCGCGGTTGTCACCCATCACCCACAGGTGACCCGCCGGCACCAGGACATTGAACGGCACCTCGGACGGCTTGGCGTCCGGCAGCAGGTACTCCCGCTCGTCCAGCGGGATGCCGTTCACCGTGATCAGGCCGTCCTTGTCGCAGCAGATCACCCGGTCGCCGCCGATGCCGATCACCCGCTTCACCAGATGACCTTCGCCGCTTCGCGGCAGGATGCCGACGAACTCACCGATCCGGCGCACCGTTCCGGGCTGGACCACTTCTTCGTTCAGCCAGTTGTCCGGATCCTTGAAGACGATGATGTCGCCGCGGTCGACGTCGCGGTGCAGGTACGTGACCTTCTCCGCGAGGATCCGGTCGTCCCTGGTGAGCGTGTCGTACATGGACTCCGACGGGACGTAGAACGCCTCCGCGACGAACAGCCGGAGCACCACGGTGATGACGAGTGCGAGCACCGTCACGGTGCTCATCTCGACGAGCAGGCTGAGCAGCGGATTCCGCTGCTTCAGCCTGCGGTGACGTCCCTTGCTGCGACGTGCCCTCTTCGGTGCGGATCGAGGGCGAGCGCGAGTCGCAGTGCTCGGCGCCATAGGTGACCGTCGTTACGCGGCGTCAGGAAGCCGGAACTTCGCGCTTCTCCTTGATCTTCGCCGCCTTGCCGCGCAGCTCGCGCAGGTAGTACAGCTTCGCGCGGCGCACGTCGCCGCGGGTGACGACCTCGATCTTCTCGACGATCGGGGTGTGCAGCGGGAAGGTCCGCTCGACGCCGACGCCGAAGCTGACCTTGCGGACCGTGAAGGTCTCCTGCAGGCCGCCGCCCTGGCGGCGGATCACGACACCCTGGAAGACCTGGACGCGGGACCGGTTGCCCTCGACGACCTTGACGTGCACCTTGACGGTGTCACCTGCGCGGAAGGCGGGGATGTCGTCGCGCTTGCTCGCGTTGTCGAGCTCGTTCAGGACGTTGCTCATCAGGGGTCTCTTTCTCGCGCGTGCCACAGGTCACCCACGAATCTAGGTGGTGATGAAGTCATCAAAAGGCTGCCGGTCGGTGGTCACCCCCTGTGGCAGGAGCACCGAAGGGCAGCAGCAGACAATCTTGCCACACGCCCCACACAGTGACGAAATCAGAGCGAACGCGCAGCGCAGCGTGAGCATGACGCGGCTCACTTCCGCCAGCGGCGCTTGCCGAGGTACACCAGATCCACCTTCGGAGTCTGCGGCTCCCGACTGATCTCCCGGTACCCCGCCTTCCGGTACAGCGCGAGATTGCGCTCGCTCAGCGCCCCGGTGTTCAGGGTGTACGACGTGACGCCCGACGGAGCCAACTGCTCGGCGGCGCGGAGCAGGCGGGTACCGAGGCCACGCCCCTGCCAATCAGGGGCCACGATCAGCCGTTCGATCCGCCCGACGTCGCCGTCGACGACCAACTGGACCGACCCCACGACACGGGAACCGGCCACCGCCTTCAAGACACCACCACGTTCCAGCCGAGCCGCCGTGTCCTCAGGACCTTCGGTCAGCGGAGGGATCGTGTAGTCGTTGTACAGCCGCGCCTCCGACAGGAAAGCAGCCAACTGCAGGACGTGGATCTCCCCAGCATCGGCCGCGGTCGCCGGGAGGATGCGGACGCCGCTCGAATCGTCCTTACCGGCAAGCACATCGCCCCACGCGGCCAGCAGATCCGGCCGGCGTTCCGCGGTACGCCGTACCGACTGCTCGTGACGCCACTCCGAGATCAGCCCGTGGTTCCCGGACAGCAGCACGTCGGGTACGTCGTACCCGCGCCAGCTCGGCGGCTTCGTGTAGACCGGGTACTCGAGCAGGCCGTCGCCCGAATGCGACTCCTCCGCGAGGGACTCCGGGTTGCCGATCACACCGGGCAACAGCCGGGCCACTGCCTCGACCATGACGAGTACGGCGACCTCGCCGCCGTTCAGCACGTAATCGCCGATGGAGACCTCGTCGACGCGCATCCGCTCCGCCGCGTACGACGCCACGCGCGCGTCGATGCCCTCGTACCGCCCGCACGCGAACGCCAGCCACGGCTCGGCCGCCAGCTCGTAGGCCAGCTCCTGGGTGAACGGCCGGCCGGCCGGCGTCGGAACGATCAGCCGCGGCTGCGTCGGACCGCCGGGCGGCGCGAGCGCGTCCAGCGCCTGCCCCCACGGCTCCGGTTTCATCACCATGCCCGCTCCCCCGCCGTACGGGGTGTCGTCGACGGTCCGGTGGCGGTCGGTGGTCCACTCACGCAGGTCGTGCAGGCGGACGTCCAGCAGGCCGCTCTTGGCCGCCTTCCCGACCAGGGAGACGTCGAGCGCAGCCAGGTACTCGGGGAAGATCGTGACGACATCGAGCCGCATCTCAGTCTCCTGGCTCGGTCTCGACCACCTCTGCGCCGTCGGGGTCGAGCAGACCGGGGCGGTCGGCCACCACGACGTACCCCTTGTCGAGCTCGATCTCCGGGACCAGCTCCTCGACCATCGGCACCAGGACCGTGTTCCCCGCGGTACGGCGGATCTCCAAGAGATCCTGCGCCGGCAGGTGGACGACGTCGGTCACTTCGCCGACGTCGGCGCCGTCGGCGGTCCGGACCGCGAGACCGATCAGGTCGCGGTCGTAGTACTCGTCCGGGTCCTCGGGCCGCTCGTCGTCGGGCACGTCGCACTGCACGAACAGGTTGCGCAGCTGCTCCGCGGCGGTCCGGTCCGGCACCTCGGCGAACTTCACCAGCAGCCGGCCGCTGTGCCAGCGGCTCGAGGCCACGGTCAGCCGCCGCGGCACCTTGGCGTCGGTGACGACGACCGCGCCGTCGGCGAACCGGCGATCCGGCTCGTCGGTGCGCACGTCGATCCCGACCTCGCCCTTGATCCCGTGGGCCCGGCCGATCCGCCCGACAGTCACCAACACCTGCACTACTCCCTTGTGACGACTTGTGACGACGCGATACGAAGCGAAGGGCCGCACCCCGAGCGGGGGGCGGCCCTTCACAACAGGACTGCTCGGACTGCCGAGTTCAGCGGCGCGGGCGCCGGTTGAACTCGTCGACGAAGTCGATGCGCAGCGAGGACTCGGAGCTGAGGGCGCCGACGACGGTGCGGATGGCGGTGGCGGTGCGGCCGTTGCGGCCGATCACCTTGCCGATGTCGTCGGGGTGGACGTGCACCTCGAGGGTGCGACCACGCCGCAGGTTCCGGGCCCGGACGCTGACGTCGTCAGGGTTGTCGACGATGCCGCGGACCAGGTGCTCGAGCGCCTCGGTCTCCATCATCGTCAGGCCTCGGTGGTCTCGGCCTTGGCCTCGTCGGCCTTCGGCTCCGCGGCCGGGGCCTCGTCGGCCTTGGCCTCAGCCGGCGTCTCCTCGGCCTTGGCCTCGGCGGCGTCGTCCTTCTTCTCGGCCTTCTTCGCCGCCTTCTTGGCGGTCACCGCCTCCGTCTTCAGCGAGCCGTGGGCCTCGGCCAGCGCCTCGTTGAAGATCTCCTGCTTGTCCCGCTTCGGCTCGGCGACCTTGAGCGGTGCCGGCGCGGCCTCGCCCTTGAACTTCTGCCAGTCGCCGGTGGCCTTGAAGATCGCCTCGACGGCCTCGGTCGGCTGCGCGCCGACGCCCAGCCAGTACTGCGCCCGCTCCGACTCGACCCGGATGAACGAGGGCTCGGTCTTCGGGTTGTAGATCCCGATCTCCTCGATCGCCCGGCCGTCCCGCTTGTTGCGGGCGTCCATCACGACGATGCGGTAGTGCGGGGTGCGCTTCTTGCCGATGCGCTTCAAACGGATCTTGACTGCCACGTTTGTGGGGTCTCCCTTGGAATACTGTCTTGGTGAGCCGCACGACGCGTCGTGGGGACAACGCAGTGCCAGCTCGATGGGCCGGCCAGGCCGTGGAGTTAGAGGGCTGCACGATCCAGGACGGACTCAGCAGGCCATTGTGCCAGATTCCACAGCGCGGGTACCAATCGCTGGGACCAGTCGGCGTCAAGGGCGCAGGTAGCCGAGGTTCGGGAGCTGTTCCACGTAGGTGTCGAGCAGGCTCCGGGCCACGGTCACCGAGTCGACCAGCGGGTGCTGGGCGAACGCTTTCACGGCGGCCGCGCGGGAGGACGCGGTGGCCGCCTCGATGGTGGACCGCTCGACGGCCTTCACCGCGCCGACCAGGCCCGCCTGGTGATCGGTGAGCTGCGACACGGTCACCGGCAGCGCGCCGTTGGCGTCGACGGTGCACGGGATCTCCACCACCGCGTCGTCGTCGAGGTGCCGCAGTACGCCGCGGTTGCGGACGTTCAGGATCAGCGAGGCCCGCTCGTTGTGCGCGATCGCCCGCATCAGCGACAGCGCCACCTGCTCGTACCCGCCGGCGGCCATGTCGCGCTCGTCCCGCTCCCCCGCGTCCGCGACCTCACGGCTCTCCACCATGTACGTCGACTCACGTTCGGCTCGGGTCTTCTGCCACAGCTCCAGCGCCTGCTCGGGGTGCTTGCCCGTCTCGGCGTAGAACGCGGACTGCTGCTCCAGCAGAAACGCGCCGCGCGTCTGCCGCACACCCTGTACAGCGGCCAGCGTCTCGCGCGCGAAGTAGTAGTAGTGCAGGTACTCATTCGGAATCGAACCGAGCGATCGCAGCCAGTCCGCACCGAACAGCCTGCCCTCCTCGAAGGAGGCCAGCGCGTCAGCGGACTGCAGGAGCTCCGGCAGCCGGTCCACTCCACCGGACCGCAGCCCACGCAGCCAGCCGAGGTGGTTGAGGCCGGCGTAGTCGTAGAACGCGGTCGACGGGTCCACGCCGAGCGCCAGCGCGGCGCGGCGCCCCAGGCCGGACGGGGAGTCGCAGATGCCGATCACGCGGTCGCCGAGGTGCGGAATCATCGCCTCGGTCACCATGCCGGCCGGATTGGTGAAGTTGATGGTCCAGGCGTCCGGCGCGACCGCGGCGATCCGCTGCGCGATCTCGACAGCTACCGGCAGCGTCCGCAGACCGTAGGCGATCCCGCCCGCGCCGACCGTCTCCTGCCCGAGCACGCCGAGGTCCAGCGCGACCCGCTCGTCGACGGTCCTGCCCTGCAAGCCGCCGACCCGGATCGCCGAGAAGATGAAGTCGGCACCGCGGAGCGCCTCGTCGAGGTCCGTGGTCGCCGTCACCACCGGCGCGTCGGCCACGTCGGTCGCCTGCTGGCCCAGAACGGCGGCAATGGCCGCCAGGCGTGACGCGTCGGTGTCGTAGAGGATGACCGACGTGATCCGGCCGTCGCCGCGGTCACCCAGCAGGGCGTGGTACACGAGCGGCACCCGGAACCCGCCCCCACCCAGGATCGTCAGCTTCACGCGAGAACCACCTCTACTCCGGCTTCGGTCAGTTGGGCCCGGGTCGACTCGTCGGCCTCGGGTTCGGTCACCACCATGGACAGCTCGCCCGGCTCGCAGACCCGCGCCACCCCGTGCCCGGGGAACTTGGTCCGGTCGGCCAGCAACACCACCCGGTCGGCGGCCCTGATCATCGCCCGCTTCACCGGGACCTCGATCATCGTGCTGTCCATCACCCGGCCGTCCGGGCGGACGCCGCTGGTCCCCAGGAACAGCCAATCGACGTGGATCTGCCGCAAGCTCTCCTCGGTCAGATAACCGACCAGGGAGCGGTAGGTACGGCGCACGAAACCGCCCAGCACGATCAGCTCGATCTGCTCGTCGCTCTGCAACTCTTCCAGTACGGCGAGGTTGCTGGTCACCACGGTCAGCGAGCGCCCGTGCAGGTGCTGCGCCACCCGGAGTGCCGTCGTACCGATGTCGAGCAGCACCGACTCGCCGTCACAGACCAGCTCGGCGGCACGGCGGGCGATCCGGTCCTTCTCCTCGGCATGAACGGCGGCCACGTCGGCGAACGGCTCGTCACCGTCCACGGGGAGCGCGCCGCCGTACACCCGGGTCAGGCGGCCCTCGGCGTGCAGCTGCTCGAGGTCGCGCCGGATGGTGGCCTCGCTGACGCCGAGCTTGGCGGCGAGCACCTTGACGCCCCCGGCGCCGTCGGCCCGGAGCTCACGGACGATTCGATCCTGTCGCTGCTTCGGCAACACAGAGAGACCGTATCACGCAAACTCAATCATTTTCAGTCAAGATTGTGATCAGGTATTGCGGAACTTGCGCAAGAGTTCCAAGATTCATGAACGAGTTTGATCGACCCTGCAGGAGTGTGCCGGCATGCACGAGCTGGACGTCATGGTGTCCGGTCTGGTCTTCCAGGACCTGGTGCTCGGCCTGCCCACTCCGCCGCGCCCCGGCACCGAGGTCTGGGCCACCGAGTCGCACGAGAGCCCCGGCGGCATCGCGAACTTCGCTGTCGCGCTGGCCCGGCTCGGCCTGCGCGCCGGCATGGCCGCGGCGTTCGGCGCGGACCCCGAAGGCGACCGGGTGTGGAGCTACCTGAGTGCCGAGGGCATCGATCTGTCACTCTCCCGAAGACTCGCCGGCTGGCAGACGCCGCTCACCGTGGCCCTTGCCTACGACAACGACAGGGCGCTGGTCACCCGAGGGACGTCACCCCTGCTGTCGGCCGACGAGCTGATCACCACGCCGCCGGCGGCCCGAGCCGTCGCCGCCCACATCGGACCCTGGCCGAACGAGTGGCTGGCGAAGGCGAAGGCGGCCGGCAGCGTGGTGTTCGCCGACGTCGGCTGGGACCCGAGCGAGCAGTGGGATCCGGCAGTGCTCGACCAACTCCGGCACTGCGACGTGTTCCTGCCCAACGCCGACGAGGCCATGTACTACACGCGAACCGACTCGCCGGAGCAGGCCGTCCGCCGGCTGGCCGAGCAGGTGCCGCTCGTCGTCGTGTCGAACGGGGCCGCGGGCGCTGCTGCTCTCGACGCGAGCACCGGCGAGTACGTCGCCGTACCCGCGTATCCGGTGCAAGCGGCCGACCCGACCGGCGCTGGCGACGTGTTCGCCGCCGGATTCATCGCCGCGACGCTCTGGGAACTGCCACTGGCGCAACGAGTGCGGTTCGCCGCCCTGACCGCCGCACTCTCGGTCACCCGGCTCGGCGGTGCGGACGCCGCACCGCGCTGGACCGACCTCGCGGACTGGCAGGCCGCGCACCCCGAAGACCAGAACCTCCACGCGCTGATCAGTGCACACTCAGGAAGGTAGAACCATGGAGCTCTCACGTCGGACACTGCTCGGGGGCTTCACGGCCGTACTCGGCGGCAGCCTCGTCGGCTGCTCGTCCGGGATGAACACCGGTACGACGGCCAAGAAGAACACCGCCACCGAACTCGTGATGTGGTGCTGGCCGGGCGGCCTCGGCAAGTCGGTGCTGGACGAGACGATCGCGCACTTCCCGGACCCGAAGATCAAGTACTCCGAGGTGGGCGGCGACTTCAAGCAGAAGCTGGTCACCACGTTCAACGGCGGCACCGGGATCCCCGACATCACCGGGATCAAGGGCGAGGACATCGCCTCGCTGCTGCCGCAGGCCGACCGGTTCGTCGACCTGAAGACGATCGGCGCGGACTCCGTCCTCGGCGACTACCTGGAGTGGAAGGTCAACCAGGCGACCACGACCGACGGCAAGGTGATCGGGCTGCCGATCGACGTCGGCCCGACCGCGCTGTACTACCGCGAGGACATCTTCGCCGCCGGCGGGCTGCCGACCGACCCCGAGCAGGTGGCTGCGCAGCTGAAGACCTGGGACGACTTCTTCGACGCCGCCGTACAGATGAAGGCGAAGAACCCGAAGGCGCTGCTGGTCTGGGACGCGACCGACCTCTACGCGATGGCGGTCGGCCAGGGCACCGAGCGGTACATCTCCAAGGACAACAAGTTCATCGGCGACCAGGACCACATCCGCAAGGCGTGGGACACCTCGGTGAAGGCGATGACACTGAAGATCGACGGCAAGACGCCGAGCGGCAGCCCGGACTGGAACGCCGGCCTCGACCAGGGCACGGTCCCGGCGGACATCGGCGCCGCCTGGGTCGCACTCGACATCAAGTCCGCGGTGAAGTCCAGCGTCGGCAAGTGGCGGATCGCGCCGACACCTGGCGGTCCGGCGAACTTCGGCGGCTCGTTCCTCGCGATCACCAAGAACGCGGCCGACCCGCAGCAGGCGTTCGAGGTGATCAAGTACATGCTCAGCCCGGACAACCAGGCCAAGGCGTTCGCGGACGCGCAGATCTTCCCGGCCACGCCGGCGGCGTACGACAAGCCGCAACTCAAGGCGGCCGACCCGTTCTTCGGCGGACAGGTGCCGATCGACGTGTTCGGCCCGGCGGCGAAGGCGATCCCGGTCGCGTACCAGAGCCCGTACGACGACTCGGTCGCCGCACCGTTCTACGACGAACTCAAGACGGTGCAGACCGGCGCCAAGACCTCGGACGCGGCGTGGTCGGCCGCGGTGTCGAAGGCGAAGGCGATCGCCAAGCGACAGGGCGTGCAGTGACTGTCACTGCGACCGTGTCCTCGGCCAGGGTGACCACGGCTTCGCCGAAGCGGCGGATCTGGTCGTACTGGCGGTTCTACCTGGCGCTGTCTCCGTTCTACATCCTGTTCGCGGTGTTCGGGCTGTACCCGATGCTGTCCACGATCGTGCTGGCGTTCCAGCGCTGGGACGGCCTGAACGCGCGGACCTTCACCGGACTCGACAACTTCGCGTTCCTGGTCAGGGACCCGACCTTCTGGCAGGCGCTGGAGAACACCGTCGTCCTGTTCTTCCTGTCGACGGTGCCGACGCTGGTGCTGGCGCTCGTGCTCGCGGTGATGCTGCAGTCCGCGGTCCGGTTCACCAACGTGTACCGGATCGCGTACTTCATCCCGAACGTCACGTCGCTGGTCGCGATGGCGATCTTCTTCAGCTCGATCTTCAGCACGAACTTCGGCCTGGTGAACGCCGCACTGCGGGCCCTCGGCATCCCGGAGCAGGATTGGCTCGGGCAGCCGTGGGGCATCAAGATCGCGATCTCGACGATGATCGTGTGGCAGTGGGTCGGCTACAACACGCTGATCTACCTGGCCGGTCTGCAGGCGATCCCGAAGGATCAGTACGAGGCCGCGAAGGTGGACGGTGCGGGCCCGGTCCGGACATTCTTCGCGATCACGCTGCCGCAGCTGCGTCCCGTCGTACTGTTCACCGTCATCATGTCGACGATCGGCGGCCTGCAGACATTCACCGAGCCGCAGGTGATGGTCGGCAACAGCGGCGGGACCGGGCAGAGCGGGATGACCGTGGTGCTGTTCTTCTACCGGGCCGCGTTCCTGGACAACGACTACGGGTACGCCGCCGCGATCGCGCTGAGCATCTTCGTACTGGTGCTGTTGTTCACCGCGATCAACTGGCGAATCTTCCGCGGACGGAGTGATGACCGATGATGCGCTACCGGCTGCGCGGGATCGCGCTGCACGCCGTACTGCTGCTGGCCCTGCTGGTGTTCATGTTCCCGTTCTTCTGGACGATCGTGATGGCGTCCAACACGACCGCGGATATCTACCGGTTCCCGCCGAAGTTCACGTTCGGCGGGCACTTCTTCGACAACGTTCAGCAGGTGCTCGCGAACGTCGCCTTCTTCCAGTCGATGGCCAACACCGCGGTCGTGGCGGTGTCGACCACGGCGCTGGTGCTGTTCTTCGACTCGCTGGCCGCGTTCACGTTTGCGAAGTTCCGGTTCCCGGGGCGGAACGCGTTGTTCGTGATCCTGCTGGCGACGATGCTGCTGCCGGCGCAACTGGCCGCCGTACCGCAGTTCCAGACCATGGCCCTGCTCGGCTGGGTCGGCTCACTGAAGGCGCTGATCATTCCCGGTGCCGCGAACGCGTTCGGCATCTTCTGGATGCGTCAGTACTTCCAGAACTCGGTGCACAACGAGCTGATCGAGGCCGCGACGCTGGACGGCTGCGGCTTCCTGCGGACGTACTGGCACGTGGCGCTGCCGTCCGCGCGGCCGGCGCTGGCGTTCCTCGGCATCTTCACGTTCGTCGCGTCCTGGAACGACTACATGTGGCCGCTGATCGTGCTGACCAACCCCGACCACGTGACGTTGCAGGTCGCGCTGTCGACGCTGAACCGCTCACACGGCGTGGACTACAGCATGGTGATGACCGGCGCGTTGATGGCGATGGTGCCGTTGGTGATCGTGTTCGCGCTCTTCGCCCGCCAGTTCATCAAGGGCGCCACGGAAGGCGCAGTCCGCGGCTGAGCATCGGCCGGAGCCGTTTTTCTCGGAGCCGTTTCTCCTCGGGAGCGTGGACAGGTAGCGGTGGGGCTGCACCGGTTGTCCGCTGGTGTTGGGGGTTCTCTGTTGGTACACCAGCAGAGAACCCCCAACACGAGGGGTTGACCCCAATGCCGCTTAGTTAGTGGGTACGGTTTGGTGTCAAGCGGTGTGTCGGTGAACGTGAAGCAGCGGGACTCCCGGTAGGAAGCGCTTGTCC
>NZ_JBEZFT010000039.1:0-60121 GCF_040649595.1 Kribbella sp. NPDC048915
CCGTGTGAAGGGTACGGAACCCACAACACGATGGGTGAACCCACCGTGTTGTGGAAACCCGGTAGCGCCGACGACCACGCCACCACCCCCACGCCACCGCCCCGCGCCGTGCCACCACCCTCGCGCCGTACCACTACCCTCGCGCCACCACCCACCGCCACGACGCCGCACCGTCACCGCGTGCCGAACACCGCCGACCACATCACCGCCGGCTGATCCGCGGCACGGCATTCGAGCGGATAACCCCGCGTGTTGGGGGTTCTCCATCCGTACACGAGCAGAGAACCCCCAACTGGCGCGGTTATCCCATCGAGTTAGCCCGTACGATCCAGCACGGCCACGCGGTCACGGTCGGTCACGGTCGGTCACGGTCACGGAAAACTCTCCTAGAGAGTTTCCGCACGACACTGGAGGATTTTGCCCGCCATACGCGGGAAAATCCTCCTCAGATGCAGCTCGCAGTCAACGCCACGCCCCATCGCCGCCACGCCCCATCGCATCTACGCCGGAATTACCCCAGCCATCCCGCACCCCATCGGATCGCGACCACCGCGTCACGCCGGGCACCGCGTTTCGTACCCCGCGACGTGAGTCAGATGTGGTTCTGGCGGTACCAGCGTTCGGCGGCGGGGTGGAGCGGGACGGGCATGGTGGCGATCGCCGAGCGGGGGTCCAGGGCACCGGCTTCGGGATGGTCGGGGATCAGGTCGTTCTGGCGGCGGAACAGGGTGTTGACGGTCCACCACGCCCAGGAGTCCGGCAGGTTCGGCCGGGCGACCAGGTAGTTCGGGACCGCGAGCGTCGGCACCGACTTGGCCAGGCCGTACTGCGACGGCGGCACCGACGACACCACGAACCCGCCGAACTCCTGCACGGCGATGGCCTGGGCCTGCTTGCCGATGTCCAGCAGCCGGAAACCGATCGTCTTCTGCAGGTTCGCGATCGGGAGTGTCGGCACGCCACCGCTCCAGACGAACGCGTCGAGCGCACCCTTGGTGGCCTGGCCGCGGGGCTGGATCGCGGCCACCATCTCGCCGAGCGTCATGTTCCGCTTGATCACGTCGACACCGGCGGCGGCCAGGATCTTGTTTGCGACGATCTCGGTCCCGGAGTTCTTCGGGCCGACGCCGACGACCATCTTGCGGGCGTTCGGGTCGTCCGGGTTCGGGTTCAGGTGGATCAGCTCGGTCGCCTTCGACGCCATCGGGACGACGACGTGCACGTAGTTGTCGTACACCCGGGCGAGCGCGGTGAACCGCCGCTTTCCGGTGGCGAACGCCCCGGTCCCTTCGTACGCCGCCAGCGCCGAGTCCGACGTACACAACCCGAGGTCGGCCTTGTTCCCGGCGACCTGGAACAGGTTGTCGACCGATCCGTCGGTGACGATCGGCTTCAGCTCCTGCCCGGTGACCTCGCTCACCAGTGCGCTGACCGCCGTGCCGAAGGTGTTGTAGACGCCGCCGGCGTTACCGGTCGCGAACACCGCAGGCCCGGCCGGCGCCGGCTCGTCCGCGCGGCCGCGGGCGCAGCCGGGCAGCAGCACGCCGGACGCGGCGGCGGCGCCGAGGCCGAGCACGCCGCGCCGGGTCATCCGGGCGGAGCCGGGCTCAGGCAGACCGGACGGCCGGGAGGAGGGGAACAGGCGGGGGCGATCCATGCAGGACAACCTAGACAACAACCGGGCCGTGCGGGTAGCGGCGCCCGCACCCCGCAATCCAAC
Source organism: Kribbella sp. NPDC048915 (assembly GCF_040649595.1). Lineage (NCBI taxonomy): Bacteria > Bacillati > Actinomycetota > Actinomycetes > Propionibacteriales > Kribbellaceae > Kribbella > Kribbella sp. NPDC048915. The sequence continues at coordinate 1,721 of NZ_JBEZFT010000039.1, forward strand.
CGCTACGCACCGGGACCCTCGCGACGATCCGCACCGGACCCGGCAACGAGATTCACACAGCGAGAGTGAAACTGCGTCTGGACGCATCCGGGGTCCGTGTGACAGCGTTGTCATCGGCGCGGCCGGGTCGGTCGCCCCGACGCTCATTTCCCGGAGGCTGATTTCGTGCACGACGACCGTCAACTCATCGAGGAGCGGCTGAAGCGCGCCCTGCGGGAGCGGCTCCGCCCCGCGATCTACGGCGCGGCGGTCCCGCTGGACATCGAGGTGTGGCACGCACCCGGTGAACCGGTGTCCCCCGCCGAGGCGCTGGCCCAGACCTTCGAGCCCGCCCAGATCGGCCTGCCGTGGGGTCCGGCGTGGGGCACCGCCTGGTTCAAGTTCAGCGGCCAGGTACCGGCCGAGTGGACCGGCCAGGAGATCGAGGCCGTCATCGACCTCGGCTTCAGCGGCGGCCCCGGCTTCTCCGCGGAGGGCCTGGTGCACACCACCTCCGGCCGCCCGCTCAAGGGCCTGCACCCGCGGCAGACCTACGCCCCGCTGTCGATCCTCGGCCCGGACGGTACGGCGGCCTCGCCGGGCGACCGGATCGAGTTCTACGTCGAGGCCGCGGCCAACCCGGAGATCCCGCTCGACAACGCCTACGCAAAGGTCGACATCGGCGCCAAGCTGGGCGACACGCCGATCTACCAGCTGACCCGCGCGGACCTGGCGGTCTTCAACGCCGAGGTGTGGGACCTGATCCTCGACCTCGAGGCGCTCGACGGCCTGCAGCGTGAGCTGTCCCTGCAGGACCCGCGCCGCCGGGAGATCCTGCGGGCGCTCAGCCGCTCGCTGGACGCACTGGACTACGAGGACGTCGCCGGCACCGCCGCGGACGCCCGCGCCCAGCTGACCGACGTCCTGAGCCGCCCGGCGCACGCCAGCGCGCATCAGCTGTCCGCGGTCGGCCACGCGCACATCGACTCCGCGTGGCTCTGGCCGCTGCGCGAGACCCGCCGCAAGGTGGCGCGGACGGTGTCCAACGTCGCCACGTTGGCCGAGGAGTACCCGGAGCTGGTCTTCGCGTTCTCGCAGGCCCAGCAGCACGCCTGGGTGAAGGAAAACTACCCGGAGGTCTGGGAGCGGCTGAAGAAGGCCGTTGCCGAGGGCCACATCGTCCCGGTGGGCGGCATGTGGGTCGAGTCCGACACCAACCTGCCCGGCAGCGAGGCGCTGGCCCGGCAGTTCGTGCACGGCAAGCGGTTCTTCCTGGACGAGTACGGGATCGACACCCAGGAGGTCTGGCTGCCGGACTCGTTCGGCTACACCGCGGCGCTGCCGCAGCTGGTGAAGCTGTCCGGCTCGAAGTGGTTCCTGACCCAGAAGATCTCCTGGAACAAGGAGAACAAGTTCCCGCACCACACCTTCTGGTGGGAGGGCCTGGACGGGACCCGGGTGTTCACCCACTTCCCGCCGATCGACACCTACAACTCCGACCTGTCGGGCCGCGAGCTGGCGCACGCGCAGCGTAACTTCGCCGAGAACGGCGCGGCGACCCGCTCGCTGGTCCCGTTCGGCTACGGCGACGGCGGTGGCGGCCCCACCCGCGAGTTCGTCGCGACCGCGCGCCGGGTGGCGAACCTGGAGTCCTCGCCGCGGGTGACCATCGAGTCCCCGACCGAGTTCTTCACCGCCGCCGAGGACGAGTACCGCGACCACGCGCCGGTCTGGTCCGGGGAGCTCTACCTGGAGATCCACCGGGCGACGTACACCTCGCAGGCCAAGACCAAGCAGGGCAACCGGCGCACCGAGCACCTGCTCCGCGAGGCCGAGCTGTGGAGCGCCGCGGCGGTCGTCGCTGGCAAGCTCGATACGTACCCGTACGAGGACCTCGACCGGCTGTGGAAGGTGGCGCTGCTGCACCAGTTCCACGACATCCTGCCGGGCTCGTCGATCTCGTGGGTGCACCGTGAGGCCGAGGAGACCTACGCCAAGGTCGCCGCGGAGCTGAACGCGATCATCACCAAGGCCCAGCAGGCGCTGGCCGGCGACGGCTCGGAGCAGATCGTCTTCAACGCCGCCCCGCACACCCGCAACGGCGTCCCCGGGCTCGGCGCGGGTGTCGCATCCGTCGACGGCCAGGCGGTGACGGTCGACAACGGCGTCGTGGACAACGGCCGGATCCGGGTCACCATCGACGAGCGCGGCCTGATCACCTCGCTGTACGACGTCGAGGCGCAGCGCGAGGTGATCGCACCGGGTGCCGTGGGCAACCTTCTGCAGCTGCACGTGGACACCCCGAACCACTGGGACGCGTGGGACGTCGACTCGTTCTACAAGAACAACGTCCGGGACGTGACCGAGGTCGACAGCGTCGACTTCAGCACCGTCGACGGCGTCGCGACCGTGGTCGTGAAGCGGTCCTTCAACCGGTCCACGGTGACCCAGACGCTGCGCATCCGCCCGGGCACGAAGCGGGTCGACATCGAGACCGAGATGGACTGGCACGAGTCGGAGAAGTTCCTCAAGGCGGCGTACCCGGTCGACGTACACGCGGACCGGTCGGCGTCCGAGACGCAGTTCGGGCACATCTTCCGGCCGACGCACCAGAACACCTCGTGGGACGCGGCGAAGTTCGAGATCGCGGCGCACCGCTGGGTGCACGTCGGCGAGCCCGGGTACGGCGTCGCGGTGGTGAACGACTCGACGTACGGTCACGACATCAACCGGACCGCCCGCGAGGACGGTGGCACCACGACCACGATCCGCACCTCGCTGATCCGGGCGCCGCGGTTCCCCGACCCGAAGACCGACCAGGGTGTGCACACCGTCAACCACGCGCTGGTCGTCGACGCTGGGATCCCCGAGGCGATCGAGGAGGGCTACCGGATCAACCTGCCGGAGCGCGTCGTCAGCGGTGCCGCCGGCGTCGAGCCGATCGTTGCGGTCGACAACGACAACGTGATCGTCGAGGCGCTCAAGCTGGCCGACGACCAGTCCGGCGACGTGGTCGTCCGGCTGTACGAGTCGAGCGGCGGTCGCGCCCGGGCCACCGTCACGCCGGCCTTCGCGGCGGCGTCGGTGACCGAGGTCGACCTGCTCGAGCGGCACCTGGCCGACCGTGAGCTGACGGACAACGGGGTGAGCTTCGAGCTCCGTCCGTTCCAGATCCTCACGCTGCGCTTCAAGCGTTCCTGACCCATCCCCTGAAGGCCCGCCCGATCCCTCCCCCCGGGCGGGCCTTCACCTTTCCTGCCTGCGCTGTTCAGCTGCCTGTCGTAGCGTTGAAGGCATGGCGCGGACACCTTTGCTCGGCTCCCGGACGCTCGACCGGCAGACGGCCCGCACGCTGCCGCCGGGTCCGAAGCTGCCGACCATCGTGCAGAGCCTGCTGTTCGCGAGCCACCGCAGTACGTTCTTCCCCCGGATGCGGGAACGGTACGGCGACGTGTTCACGATCCGGCTGGTGCCGACGAGCCGCGTGTGCGTGGTCCTGAGCCGGCCGGAGCACATCAAGGAGGTCTTCGCCGCGTCGCCGTCGGTGATGCACGCAGGCGAGGGGAACATGGTGCTCGAGCCGATCATGGGCTCGCACTCGCTGCTGCTCCTCGACGACGAAGACCACGCCCGGATGCGCAAACAGCTGATGCCGGCGTTCTCCGGCGCGGCGCTCCGCGGGTACGCCGGGATGGTCCTCGAACTCGCCCGCGCCGAAGTGGCCGAGTGGCCGGTCGAGCAGCCGTTCGAGGTCCACCAGCGGATGCGGAACCTGACGCTGGAGATCATCCTGCAGGTGATCTTCGGGGTCACCGACGTCGATCGGCTGAACACGCTGCGCCCGCTGCTCGACAAGATCGTCTCGGTGTCGCCGGTGATCATGCTCGGCGGGTTCTATCCGCAGCTGTTGCGGATCCGGCCGTGGAAGTCGTACCTGGACACGCAGCGGCGCGTCGACGAGATCCTGTACGACGAGATCGCCGCGCGCCGCGGGACGTTCGCCGGGCGTACTGACGTACTCTCCCGACTGCTTGCCGCGGGCAACTGGTCGGACGTGGAACTGCGCGACCAACTGGTGACGCTCCTGCTCGCCGGGCACGAGACGACCGCGACCGCGCTGGCCTGGACGTTCCACGAGCTCGCGCGGCGGCCGGACGACCTGCAGTTCGGGCAGCGCGCCGCCGACACCGGCGCCGACGACGAACTCGAGGCGATCGTCAAGGAGTCGCTTCGGCTGCATCCGGTCGTCTATCAGGTAGGCCGCCGACTGACCGGCACTGCGGACGTCGCCGGCTACCGACTGCCGCGCGGAACGACGATCATGGCCGCGGTCGGCCTGGTGCACGCCGACGGCGAGCACTTCCCGGCGCCGAAGGAGTTCCGCCCGCGCCGCTTCCTGTCCGAGGATCCACCCGCGCCCGGCACCTGGATGCCCTTCGGCGGCGGCGCCCGGCGCTGCATCGGCGCCGGCTTCTCCCTGATGGAAGCGACCGAAATCCTCCGCGCCGTCCTCACCACCTACGACCTGCACGCCCCCGACCCCACCCCCGAGCCACCCCAGGCCAAGAACGTCACCCTCGTCCCGCGCCACGGCGCCCGCCTGCTAGCCACCCGCCGTACCCGCACCTGACCCCGCGCACCACCGGCGCGGCCACGCCTCGCGCCGCGCGCAACTCGGGCGCACCGGCTGGCGCGGGGGTCAGTCTTCGAGGTCCGTGACGTCGCCCAGGTCTACGTCGCGGTAGCTCTCGAGGTCCTGGTCGTCGTCGGAGTCGAGTTCGAAGTTGTCCTCGTCGTCGACGACGTGGACCGCGGCCTCTTCCGCGCCGGCGGCGGCGCCGTCGATGCCGACGTCCTCGGCGTACAGCTCGCTGTCCTCGTCGCGGTGCGCGCCCTCGTCGGTGGCGACCAGGCGGCCGGAGCGCTCCGAGCCGACCTCGGGTCCGCCGACGTCCTCGCCGTCCTCGGCGTACGGGTCGACGTCCGGGACCTCCTGAGCGATCCGCTGGTCCAGGGACTCGCCCTGCAGTGCCTCCTCGGCGGTCGTGCCGAAGCCTTCACCCGCGGACCACTTCTCGGGCGGTGAGTAGCCCTCGTCGAGCAGATCGGCCACGCCGCGGTTGTCGAGCGTGTCCTCCGGCTGCAGCTGGTCCTCGTCGTCGACGGAGTAGCTGCCGTAGTCCTCGCGGTTGTTCTCGGTCATGAAGCCACCCTGAACCGTGGGCGCGAGTGAATCAAGCGGGCGCACCCATCCCGCACAATGGCTGCGTGGATCCGGTCAGGCTGACGTTGGACCAGTTGCGTGAGCTGCGCGACGACATCGCGCCGCAGGCCGCGCGCCGGTCGCGTGCCTCGGTCCGCCGCCGGACCGAGCGTCTGCGTGACCGGGCGTTCTTCATCGCCCAGTGCGCGCTCGCGGCCGGTGTCGCGTGGGCGCTGGCGCGGTACGCCGTCGGTCACAAGCAGCCGTTCTTCGCGCCGGTCGCGGCGATGGTGTGTCTCGGGTTCAGCTTCGGTCAGCGGCTGCGGCGGGTGGCCGAGGTGATGGTCGGCGTAGCGGTCGGGGTCGGCGTGGGCGACCTGTTCGTGAAGGTGTTCGGCACCGGTGTGCTGCAGCTGATCTTCGTGATCGCGCTCGCGATGACCATCGCCGTACTGCTCGGCGCCGGCAACCTGATGACCACGCAGGCCGGCGTCCAGGCCGCGATCGTGACCACGCTGCTGCCCAATCCGGGTGCGGGCTTCAGCCGCTGGCAGGACGCCGCGCTCGGCGGACTGGTCGCGCTCGCGGCCGCCACGATCGCACCGGCCGCCGCGATCCGGCGCCCCCGGCAACAAGCCGCCGGGGTCCTCGCGGAGCTGGCCGAGATTCTGGTCGAGACCGCCGACGGGCTGCGGTCCCGCGACGAGGACGCTGTCACCGACGCGCTGCGCCGGGCCCGGGCCAGCGAATCCCAGCTCGACGACCTGCGCAGCGCCGCCGACGAGGGCGTCGCGGTCGTCCGGCTGTCGCCGTTTCGTCGGCGGCAGCGCGGCCGGGTCGAGGAGATCGCCGAGCTCGTCGTACCGCTCGACCGCGCGATCCGGAACATCCGGGTGCTGGTACGCCGGTGCGCGGTGTCGGTGTGGCGTGACGAGGCGATGCCCGCGGAGTACCCGATCCTGCTCGAGCGCCTTGCCGACGGCACCCGGCTGATCGGTGCGTCGCTGTTCGAACCGGCCGCGGAGGTGGCCGCGCACCGGGTCCTCGGTGAACTCGGCCGCCGGACTGCGGAACTGCCGCTGCCGGCCGGGCTGTCCGCGGCGGTCGTCCTCGGCCAGGTCCGCTCGACGATCGTCGACCTGCTCGAGCTGACCGGCACGTCGTACGACGACGCCCGCAGGCTCGTCCCGCTCCGGCTGGACGGACTCGACGAAAGCTAGTGACTCAGGTCACATCTCGGATTCCCGTCATGACTTCGCGGCGACCGCGTCTCACCGGCATGACGATCCACCGACTGATGAGCACGATGGCCACCGAGCAGGTCCGTGAACTCGAGGACCTCCTGGCCGCGACCCAGACCACCGACGACCGGACCGACGCCACCGCCGAGCAGTAATCCGGCGCCTTCCGGGCGAACGGGTCCGGGCGGCGCACCCGAACGGTCTTGCCCACCGAGCCAGACCGCACGGATGTCGCACACGAACGCAGAGGCGCCCCGTGCGAAGCGCCCGCGGACCCGTTACCGGTGCACCACCACAGGGGTGCACCTCACCACCCGCCGACCGTCCTGACGCCGTTTGCGCGAGGCTCAGGCCGGTCGGCGGGTAGTTACATTTTCGGCCGCCGATCCCGGCAGCTCAGTTGCCGGAAGCAACCGTGATCTCGGTGGTCACGGAGTTCGCGATGAAGCATTCCTGGTGGGCCAGGTGGTGCATCCGGTCGATCGTGGCCGCGTCCGGCTCCGCGCCGCCCCAGACGACCTTCGGGTGCAGCGTCACCTGCGTGATCGCGAGTCGGCCGGCCGCGTTCTTCGCCATCACGCCGACCGCGTGGTCGTCGTACGCGTCGACCACCAGCCGCTTGCGGGCCGCGATCGCCAGGAACGTCAGCATGTGGCAGGACGACAGCGCCGCGACGAACGCCTCCTCCGGGTCGACCGGGCCCGGGTTGCCCAGGTACTTCGGGTTCGCCGAGCCCGGCACCGTGACACCGCCGTCGAAGCGCCACTCGTGGTCCCGGTCGTAGGTCTCGTAGCTGAACTCGCGCTCACCACGGCTCCAACTGACATCGACCACGTGCTCCGACATTCAGGTCACCTTCCCGCGACGTCTCCGCGGCACCAGTTCGGCGCCGTCACCGGATTGCATCGTACGGCGGTACGCCCGGGCAGCTTGGCGACGAAGTCGCTGTCGTACCGCGCGGCCATGCCCGCGACCGGCCAGTCGGTCGTCACCACCTGCGCGCCGCTGGCCAGCGCGATGCCGAGCCGGCTGTAGTCCTGGTCGCGGATCGTCGCCATCGGCTCGTCGGAACGGGTCCGGATCAGGTACCCCTTCGCGACCAGCCGCTGGATCTCGGCCTGGTTCGCGCCGCGCGGGTCGTTCACCTGGGTGATCGCCGCATCCGGCTCTCCCTCCGGGCCCCGGGTGAAAACGGCCCGGCCTTCCAGGTTCGGCCGGTCGGTGCGGTACAGGTCGCGGATCGCCCCGGGACCGCCGTTGTCGAAGTAGAACAGCACCTGGCCGCGAGCCTCGTCCAGCTTCGGCCAGCCCTTGGTCAGCACCGACTGCTCGAGCGTCAGGCCGGGTTTGCGCAAATCGTCGGGGGTGAGCAGCTCCCGCTCGGAGAACACCGACCGGATCTCCCGGTCGACGCCGTCCAGGGCGGCCGCGTCCCACGGCGGCGACTGCACGCCGCCGGCCGCGACCACCCTCGGGTCGGACTGCTTCAGTTCGAGGTTGATCGTGATCGGGATGTGGTTCGGGTTCCGGTCCGACCAGGTCTTCACCTGCTGCAGGCAGCGGACGAAGGTCGAGCAGGTGGTGTTGTAGTCGAAGTCGGGGACGTGCATGACCTTGATGCCCGGCTGCGCCATCGCGGGGTCGGTGAGCGGGCCCTGACCGGTCAGCTTCCGGATCAGCGGGTGGTGTACAGGCCGCCGTCCGGATCCGGGAGCAGGTCGAGCTCGAGGGTCCGGATGTTCTGGTCGCTCAACTGCTGACCGAGCGGCGCGTGCGAGTACCAGAGGTTGACCGAGCCGGGTTCCAGGGACTTCTGGACCTGCTGCTCGGCCGGACTGAGCTCGCGGTGGTACGAATTGTGCGACCCGATCATCTGCACCTGGTTGAACCGCAGCCGCCCACTGTTGTCCGCGGGCCCGCTGTCGCGAGCAATCGCCTCGACGAAAGAACCGACGTGTCGCCAACTGTCGGCAATCTGTCACACAGAGGTGGCAACGATGTCCCGCGGAATGTGGACAATGAGTGAATGGTGACTTCGGGGGCCTATCCGCTGCGCCGGACGCCGACCCAGGATCGGGCCAGCCGCCAGGTCGAGCGGATCCTGGACGCGGCCTGCGCCGAGGTGGTGGAGCGCGGGTACGACGCGGCGTCGACGAGCGGGATCGCGAAACGTGCCGAGATCGCGGTCGGCAGCGTGTACCGGTACTTCCCGGACAAGCGCAGCCTGATCCAGGCGATCGAGCGCCGCAACCAGGCGCGGTACACCGAGGCGGTCCGCGAGCGGCTGGCCGCGGTGGCGAACTGGCGGCAGGCGGTCGACGTCACGCTGGACACGTTCCGCGAGATGCACCGCACCGACCCGGGTTTCAAGGCGGTCGTACTGAGCGGGCTCGGCGATCCGGAACTGGAGTCGAAGCCGGGTGAGTTCGACGACCAGCACGCCGGGGAGTTCGCGGAGTTACTGGCGGCGCGCTTCGGGGCCCGCGACTCGCGGGACTTCCGGCTGGCGGTGACGCTGAGCATCACGATGGGCGAGGCCTTGGCCCATCTGGCCGATCGGTTGCCGCTGGACGAGGCGGAGTACGTTCTGAGCCGGGGCCGCCCGGTGCTGTACGACCTGCTCGCCCCGCACCTTCCTGCTTGAGCCGAGCGCGGCTCAAGCAGGACGTTCTTCAGGCTGCCGGAGCAGCGGAATACGGTCCCAGGGTCGGCCAGTGGCTGACCCGGCCGGCCAGGCGGGCCCGGCGTGGCGTCCGGACGTCGTAGACGACGATCACCCGGTCACCCTTCGCGTAAGGAATACGGCTTCCGACGGGGAACTTGCGAGTGACCTGGAACGGTCCCTCACCCCGGCGGCTGTAGTACTCGACGATGACCTCGGTGTAGACCGCCGGGGCACCGTTCTGCAGTTGGCCGCGGACCGGGCCACGCACCCGGATCACCTGTCCCGCGGTCTTTTCTTCTGTGCCGGTGGGGCGCACGTCTCGCCGGAGACCGGCCAGAACCTCGGTCACGATGAAGGCCGCAACCACCAGCACCAGGCCGAACCCACCGAGCACAACGATCGTCAACATGGCACTCACCCCCGACGCGCCGCCCGCGAGCGACGCGGTCGTCTGTCGAAACTGCCTTGTGCGGCAGGTGCCGCACACCGGTGGGACGCCACCGGACTCCACTTGGTTCCAGGTAAGTACAAATTCCTTTCTACAGGACCATAGTAGAGTCCGGTGGAGCGGTGTTACCAGAGGTAGAGTTGACGTGTAGTTGTCAGTTTCCGCCCATCCCGAACTGGTACTGCGGCGGCACCGGCCGCTGCGTTCCGAGCGCCTCCTCGGCAGCCAGCCAGTAATCGGTGAGCGGGTTCGCGCCTTCCCGGACCGTAGCCAGCTGGATGCCCACGGCCAGCAGATCGTGCGCTCGCTGCGGATCACCGGTCTCCAGCGCGTGGCGCACCCGCAGCAGCTGGATGCGCGGATCGTCGGGGGCGTCCACGAGCATCCGCTCGGCTCGCTGTACGTCGGTACCGAGCGCGAGGGTGACCGCCTCCGCGACGAGCTCCACCAGCTCGGGCCGCAGCTCGACAGCGCGCTCGTAGTACGCCAGCTCGCCCGTCACGAGGCCAAGGTTGCGCAGCGCCCACACGTTGTCCCCGGACCGCCGCCACGCCTCGACGGCACCGTCGACATCGCCGTGGTAGTGCCGCGCCACGCCGCGGTGGTACCAGACCAGCCAGTTCTCCTCGGCCGCCTCCAGCAACTCCCGCCACGCCACCAGCGTCCCGTCCGGTACGGCGTCGCTCACCGGCAACCGCCCCTCGAGCAGCGGCAGCCACGCCCTTTCGCGCGCGGTCATCGTGTCGTCGTCGAACGGCGTACCGTCCGACACCGTCCAACCCGTCCGCTGCAATTCCAGCGCACCCCAGCCGGACCCGGTCGCGAGCCGTTCGGCCGGAACCGCGTCGACGATCTCCAGCCATGCTTGCTCACGAGCCGGCAGTTCGGTCAGCAGGTCCTGCAGCGCTGCCGCACCACCGGTGCGGGCGGTCGTCCAGTCCTCGGAGTGCGCGACACCGGCGTCCATCGAGAGTCGCCCGTACGCTTCCAGCCAGTGCCACGACGTCCGGGCGGGCAGCTTGAGGTGCTCCATCTGCGTGCGCGCCAGTCCGGCCTGGATCTCGGCGTACCCGTCGCCCTCCAGACCGGGCGACAACCACTCCTGCCAGCGGCGTCCACCGTCGCCCTGGCCCCAGACGAAGAGCTTGCGCCCCGGCAGTCGTACGGTCGACGCCTGGACGAGGCCGTTGCCCGCGCCGTCGACCGACGCGATCCACGACGCCTCGCCCGGTAGCGGCTCGAAGAAGTAGTCGATCGCCCGCGGGTGCCGCATCGGGTAGGTGAGGTCGGTCTGGACGTCGACCAGGTCCAGCCGGCGCGTGTACCCGAACTGCCACGCCTGGTCGGCGGGCACGAGCACCCGACGGTCCGGGGATTGCGGTACGGCGATGTTCGACCACCAGTACGCCGGGACCTCGACGTCGGACGGGTTCTGCAGCCGCACCCCGACGTACACGAACTCCGAGCCCTCGGGCAGGAGGAAGTCGAGTTGGGTGACGAGGTTGCGGGTGCGCTCGAGTTCCCACAGCCGCAGTACCGGCGTGCCGTCCGGGCCCTCGACGCGGGCGGCGTGCATCGGCGCGCAGGTACCGGTCCAGTGGCCGGTGCTGCCGACGTTCCATTCGACGCCGCCGGCGAACCAGGCGTTGCGCAGGGCAAGGTTCGCCGGCTGGAAGACCGGGTTGCGATAGAGCAACTCCTCGCCGCTGTCCTTGTGGACGAGCGACATCAGCCGGCCGCCGAGGGTCGGCAGGACGACCAGCTTCAGGTGCTCGTTCTCCAAGGCGAGGGCCGGGAAGGCCGTCTCGGTCAGCACCCGGTCGTACCCGTCCTGGTTCAGGCACGGCAGTGGACTGTGCAGGCGCCCGTACCCGATGTTCTCGCGCAGGTCAGCAGGCAGCTCGTCGAGGTTCTCGACGTGATGCGGTTCGCGGTGCATGCGGAGCGGGGCGAGCGGGTTCTCCGGACCGAGCGAAGCTGCGGGAAGTACGACGTTTTGAGCAGAAATGATCGTCACTGCCCCATCCTCCCAAGTGCGCTATACATTCTCGACATGGACGCTGATGTGATCGTCGTCGGGGCGGGGCTGGCCGGTCTGGCCGCGACCGCCGAACTGGCCGACGCAGGCCGGAAGGTACTGCTGCTGGACCAGGAGCCGGAGGCGTCGCTCGGCGGCCAGGCGTTCTGGTCCTTCGGCGGGCTGCTGTTCGTGGACTCGCCGGAGCAGCGCCGGATGGGAATCAAGGACTCCCACGACCTCGCCCTGCAGGACTGGCTCGGCTCGGCCGGGTTCGACCGGCTGGACGACGAGGACAAGTGGGCGCGCCAGTGGGCCGAGGCGTACGTCGACTGGGCGGCCGGCGAGAAGCGCCCGTGGCTGCATGCCCAGGGCGTGCGCTTCTTCCCGGTGGTCGGCTGGGCCGAGCGCGGTGGCTACACCGCCGACGGGCACGGCAACTCGGTGCCGCGGTTCCACATCACCTGGGGCACCGGGCCGGGCCTGGTCGAGCCGTTCGAGCGGCGCGTCCGGGAAGCCGTCGCCAAGGGGCTCGTGGAGTTCCGCTTCCGGCACCGGGTCGACGAGCTGACGATGACCGGCGGTGTCGTCGACGGCGTCGCGGGCAAGGTGCTCGAGCCCAGCGACGTACCGCGGGGTGCACCGAGCTCACGCACCGAGACCGGTGACTTCAACCTCCGGGCGCAGGCGGTGATCGTCACCTCCGGCGGGATCGGCGGCAACCACGACCTCGTCCGCGCGCAGTGGCCGCAGCGGATGGGCAAGCCGCCGGAGCGGATGATCAGCGGCGTCCCGGCACACGTCGACGGCCGGATGCTCGCGATCACCGAGCGCGCCGGCGGCCGGTCCGTGAACCGCGACCGGATGTGGCACTACACCGAGGGCATTCAGAACTGGGACCCGATCTGGCCGCTGCACGGCATCCGGATCCTGCCCGGCCCGTCGTCGCTGTGGTTCGACGCGACCGGCAAGCGGCTGCCTGTGCCGCTGTTCCCGGGGTTCGACACGCTCGGGACGCTCGAGCACATCATGCGGACCGGGTACGACTACACGTGGTTCGTCCTGACCCAGAAGATCATCGAGAAGGAATTCGCCCTCTCCGGCCAGGAGCAGAACCCGGACCTCACCGGCAAGGACATCCGCGGCGTGCTCGGCCGCGCCCGCGGCGGGCCGACGGCGCCCGTGCAGGCGTTCATGGACAAGGGCGAGGACTTCATTGTCCGCGGCAACCTTCCGGACCTGGTCCGGGCGATGAACGACCTCACCGGCGACAATCTGATCGACCTCGACGACCTGGAGCGGCAGATCGTCGCGCGGGACCGCGAGCTGACCAACACGTTCACGAAGGACCTGCAGATCACCGCGCTGCGCGGTGCCCGGAACTACCGCGGCGACAAGCTCATCCGGGTCGCCTCGCCGCACCGGATCCTCGACCCGAAGGCGGGGCCGCTGATCGCGGTCCGGCTGAACATCCTGACCCGCAAGTCGCTCGGCGGCCTGCAGACCGACCTCGACTCGCGGGTGTTGCGAACCGACGGCACACCGCTGCCCGGTGTCTACGCGGCCGGCGAGGTCGCGGGCTTCGGCGGCGGCGGCGTGCACGGGTACCGCTCGCTGGAGGGCACGTTCCTCGGCGGCTGCCTGTTCACCGGCCGTACGGCGGGGCGCGCGGCGGCCAAGGCCGTGTCCTGAAGGCAGCATCCTGAAGGATTGAGCCTGAAGGCTGTGTCCTGACGCCCCGCCGCGGTTCACCGACCGATCAGAACACCATCGTGAGCAGATCGGCGAACAGCTCCTGTTCGTCGATCTCCAGGCCGCGGTTGGTGAACCAGGCCGCCATGTTGCGGCAGTCGCGCAGCAGGAAGTCCATCCCCTTCGGGTTGCCGACGACATCGACCACCTGCGGCAGGTCGATCATCACGATCCGATCGCCCTGCGCGAGCACGTTGTACGGCGACAGGTCTCCGTGCGCCAGACCGGCCCGCGCCAGCTCGCGCATCCCGTCGCGGACCTGCTCGAAGTAGCTGCCGAGCAGGTCCTTCGGCGGCCGGACCTGGGCGAGCCGTGGCGCGGCGCCGCCCTCCCCGTCGTCGATGAACTCCATCAGCAGCTCGGTGCCGTCGACCTGCACCGGGTACGGCACCGGAACGCCGGCCTTCCACAGCCGGTTGAGGGCGTCCCATTCGGCGTACGCCCACTGCCCGGCCGCGACCGACCGGCCGTGCGCGGTCTTCTTCGCCATCGCCCGGCTGTCCCGGCTGTTGCGGGTACGGCGCCCCTCGACGTACGCCGTACTGCGGTGGAAGGACCGGTGTTCCTCGGTGCGGTACCGCTTCGCGGCCAGCAGCGAGGACTTCGCCGGGTTGTCGCCGATGGCTTCGACGGCCCGTTCGAGCAGGAAGACGTCGGCTTCCTTACCGGTTTTGAGGACGCCGAGCTCGGTGTCGATCGCGGCCTGTTCCGTCACCACCCAGTCCGGGCGGGGATCAGGCCCGCGAGAGCCGCGCTCGACGTCCAGCCAGGTGGACCACCGCTGATCCGGGCCGAGGTGCTCGTCGACGGCGTGGAACGCGAAGACGAACGGACCGTCCGGATCGGGTCGGGACTCGTCGTCGACCGATTCGGGCCGGCGGGAGTCGTAGTCGTCAGAGAAGAGTGAAGTGAGGTCGTACTCGGTAGACAACGGAGTTGCTCCTGAACGGTGAGGTGGGACTGACGCGGACATGCCGCAGCACAGTGATGGCCATCCGTCAGCCCTCCTTAGGTCCAGGCAGCGCTCTCCGCCGCACGGTCAAACCAGGATGCCCGGCCCGCCCCGGACCGCGCAACGCAATTACCTGAGCTGTGAGCGGGCGGTCGGCCGCAGCCGCAACTCCTGGGCCGGCTTCGCCGAGCGGCAGACCAGCTCAGGCAGCACCCTCCGCTGCCACGCGGGCGAGTCGGCGAGCCGCTGCCGATGGTCGTCGTACGCCGCGTCGTCGGCGAACCGTGTGAACCAGGCCAGCACCACCTCGTCGCGCAGCGGCAGCCGGGGGAAGTTGTTCTCGGCAACCACACTGGTGAACACCGCAACGGGTTCGGCGCCGGTCGCGGACAGCACCGGGAGCACGTGATCGGTGAAGAACTCGACGAACCCGTCGTCCGCACTGCCGCGGTGGTAAACGGCCCCGGCGATCACCGAGGCTGCCGGCGTACCCGGCCTCGACGCGTCGAGCGTCGGGTACCCGGCGGTCAGCCGGGCCGGCCGCAGGAGCAGCGCGTTGTCGGAATCGACCATCGTCGCGTTCGCAGCCGTTGAGTGCTCGCGCCAGACCGGGCCGTAGTAAAACGTTTGCAAGGCCTCCGCACGGGCCGGCAGATCGCGGAAACCGCGAATCCAGACGAACCGGTTCGGGTCGTCGAGATCCCGGAACTGGCCGACGATGTGCATCCCGGCCCGTTCCTGACTCTCGACGAGATGGGTGTCGAAGACATCGATCAGCCGATCCCGTTGTCCGGCACGCAACGTGTACTGGCGCAGGTCGACGACGGCGCAACACTCGTTCATGAGTGCGAGCAAACCATCGAAACCTGACAGTTACTGTCAGGCGTTACGTGTTTCAAACAGCCGTAACAGCCGAGTACTTGATCTCGCCGCCCGAGTTTGGTCTGGTGGAGACAAGTGGTTCAGCCCCTGCCACGACACGCACGACGACACGCCGAGGTATCTCCCGTGACGATCGCCGCTGCAGAAGTCTCGAAACAGACAATTGCCGACGCAACCTACGAGCTGCTGCTCGAGGCCGACAGGGTCCCGGACCCGCGCCATCAGGAATGCCTCGATCAGGTGGTTCTGCTGAACGCCCCGGTCGCCCGCTCGATAGCGTCCCGCTACCGCAGCAAGGGCGTCGACGCCGACGATCTCGAACAGGTCGCGTACCTCGGCCTGGTGAAAGCCGCGAACGGCTACCGCCTGAACGCGTCGACCCCGTTTCTGTCGTACGCCGTACCGACGATCCGCGGCGAGCTGAAACGGTACTTCCGGGACTGTGCGTGGACGATCCGGCCGCCGCGCCGCGTGCAGGAAATGCAGGGCACGATCGCCGCGGCCGAACCCGAACTGATCCAGCGGCTCGGCCACGTGCCGACCGACGAGGAGACCGCCAAGGCGCTCGGCACGGACGCCTCCGAAGTCGCTGAGGCCACCTCGGTCCGCGGCTGTTTCAGTACCCTCTCACTCGACGCGCCCGGGGCGACGGACGGCGCGACGACGCTGATGGACACGGTCGCCGGCGCCGAGGACGGGTACGAACTGGTCGAGAACGTCCATACGCTGTCGCCGGCCGTCGCGAGTCTGGGTGAGCGGGACAAGCGGATCCTCAAGCTGCGGTTCTGCGACGGATTCACCCAGGAGGAGATCGGGCAGGAGCTGGGGGTCAGCCAGATGCAGGTCTCGCGACTGCTGCGCGGCATTCTGGAGACACTGCGCACCGAGCTGGCCGAGCAGCGGGGTCTCAACGGCAGCTGATTCGGGTACCGTCGGCTCGTGGACTTCGAGGAGGCGGCGGACGCGGTGTACGCGGCGCCGGCGGCCGACTTCATTGCTACCCGCAACGAGCTGGCGAAACAGCTGAAGGCCGACGGCGACACGCTGGGCGCGACGCGGCTCAAGGCGCTGCGCAAGCCCACGGTCGCGGCCTGGATCGCGAACCTGGTGGCCCGCAAGCTGCCCGACGAACTCGACGAACTGCTCGCACTCGGCGACGAATTCCGGGAGGCGACCGCCGACCTCGACGGCGAGCGGCTCCGCGAGCTGACGCCGCAACGTCATCAGTTGCTCGACAAGCTGACCGAACAAGCCACCCGGCTCGCGAACGAGGAGGGCCAGAAGGTCAGCGCCGACGTCGGTCAGAAGCTCCGCGAAACACTCGACGCGGCCTTGGTCGACCCGGCCGCCGGGGACGCCGTCCGTGAGGGGCGGCTGAGCAGCGCGCTGCGACACGTCGGCTTCGGCGTCGTCGACGAGAGCGGCGAACCGACCAACGTCACCCCGCTCACCGACGACCGCCGCAAGGCCGCCCGCGAGCGCCGCAAGGCACAGCAGGCCGCCGAGACCGCTCAGGGGGACACCAAGGAGTCGGCGGCCGAGCGCAAGGCGCGGGAGGCCGAGGAGCGCGAACGGCGCGAGCGCGAGGAACGCGAGGCAGCCGCGAAGGCCGAGGCCAAACAGGCGTTCGAGGACGCCGTCGCCGCCGCGCAAGAAGCCGAGTCGAAGGTGGAGGATCTCGACAACCGGCTCGACGAAGCCCGCGAGGCCCTCGCCGAAGCCCAGGCACTGGTTCACCGACTCGGCAGCGAACTGGACGAGGCCCGCCGAGCCGCCCGTGAGGCGCAGAAGGCAAGCCGCGAAGCCCGGAAGCACTACAACCGGCTCTGAAGACACCTGTTCCGAGGGCGGCGGTACGAAACGCGCCGGGCTGGGTACCTGCCGGTCCAGGAGCGGAAGGAGCCGGCGGATGGCACGGGCGATCTGGAGCGGGTACATCAACTTCGGGCTGGTGTCGGTCCCGGTCGGGCTGTACAGCGCGACGCAGGAGCACGAGATCGACTTCCACCAGTTCCAGCAGGGGACGTCGGACCGGATCCGGTACAAGCGGGTGAACGAGCGCACCGGCCGCGAGGTCCCGTACGAGAAGATCGTCAAGGGGCACGACGTCGGCGGCGGCGAGTACGTCATCGTCGAACAGGACGAGCTGGACGACATCGCACCGGGCAAATCCCGGTCGCTGGAGATCGGCACGTTCGTCGACCTGGACGAGATCGACCCGCTGCACTTCCAGAAGAGCTACTACCTGGCGCCGTCGGACGCCGAGAACGCCTCGTCGTACGCGCTGCTGCGGGACGCGCTGGCCAAGACGAACCGGGCCGGGATCGCGAAGTTCGTGATGCGCGGCAAGGAGTACCTGGCCACGATCCGAGCGGACGGCAAGGTGCTGGTGCTGGAGACGATGTACTTCGCCGACGAGATCCGCGACCCGGACGAAGAACTCGGTGACCTGCCGCGGAAGTCCGGTGGCGGCAAGCAGCTGTCGATGGCCGTCGACCTGATCGAGGCGATGAGCGGCGAGTGGAAGCCGGCGGCGTACCAGGACACCTACACCGAGCGGGTCAAGGAGCTGGTGAAGTCCAAGCATCAAGGCAAGGAGGTCGTCTACTCCGAGGAGGAGCCGCAGGCGACGAACCCGACCGACCTGGTCGCCGCGCTGCGCGCGAGCGTCGAGGAGGCCCGCAAGTCCCGGTCGGCACGCTCCAAGTCGGGCAAATCCACCGCGAAGAAGTCCCCTGCCAAGAAGTCCCCAGCCAAGAAATCTACCGCCAAGTCGGGTCAGGGCCGCAAGAAGGCCGCCTGACGACGGTTTGCATCAGGCCGGGGTGGGGCCGTCGCCTCCGGCTGGGAGGAGGTAATGGCTCGGGTTGGCCGGGGCGCCGGCTTCGAGCCAGCGGTGGAACCCGGCCGGATTCCGGCGCTCGAATTCGTCCAGGCAGATCCGGCGTACCTCGGCCACCGCCTGCCGGTCGCGCAGCCCGGTGCCCTGGGCGAGCTGCGTGGCCGTCTCGGACCACACCCCGCACAGCTCCTCGATCGACAGCGGGCACTGCAGCGACGCGATCAGCCGCTCGTCCTCGGCGACCTGGATCTCGGACAGCTCCTTCAGCCGCCGCTGCTGACGCGACGTCCGGCGGCGCGGCTCCCGGCTCGGTACGGCGAAGTCGATCAGCACGAACAGCCCGGCGAGCGCCAGCGCCACGACCACACCGATCGCGCCCCACGCGAGCAACCGCACCAGCCCGGGCAGGCACAACACGCCGATCGCCGCGGTCCCCGCGACCTTCACCGCCGAGCCGTACGGCGCCTCGTCCGTGACGTGCCGGACCACCATCGCCAACGGCCAGACCAGCGCGAACACGACCGCCAGCAGGACGGCGGCCGCGAGCGGACCGAGCAGCAGGACGCCGGCCAGCGCCCCGGCTGTTCCGACGCCGAGACCGGCCGCGACCCCCGCCCGCCGAGCGGCCGGGGAAAGGCGCATCACCACAGCTCACCCACCGTCCCCACACCCCACAGAGTCCGCCTTGTCCGATGAACGAACAACCCTTCGGCCCGGTTCCCGGCCGCCGCGCGGGGCGCCGGCTGTGACCAGTTCAATCCGTGGGCGGAGCTGTCAACGTCCGCGCGATCCCGGATCATGGATCAAATGAGGACCTTCGCCGACCGCGTCCGCAGCCTCGCCCCGGCGCCGTGGGAGCACGACGACGAACTGCTGCGCACCCTGTTCGACGCCCAGCTCGGGAGCCGGCACGCGGATCTCGCGGCCCGCTGGATGCAGTCCCAGGGCACCGGTTTCTACACGATCGGCTCGGCCGGTCACGAGGGCAACGCGGCCGTCGCCGCGGCCCTGGCGCCGACCGACCCGGCGCTGCTGCACTACCGCTCCGGCGCGTTCTACCTGGCCCGGGCCGCGCAATGCGGGTCGAAGGACGGTCTGCGGGACATCCTGCTCGGCGTCGCCGCGGCGACCAGCGAACCGATCGCGGGCGGCCGGCACAAGGTGTTCGGGCGGCACGACCTGTCGATCATCCCGCAGACGTCGACGATCGCCTCGCACCTGCCGCGCGCGATGGGCGTCGCGTTCTCGATGAACCGGTCGGCGAAACTCGGCGTACCGTCCCCGTGGCCGTCCGACGCGATCGTGGTGACCAGTTTCGGCGACGCGTCCGCCAATCATTCGACCGCGACCGGCGCGATCAACGCGGCGTTGCACGCGTCGTACCAGGGGTTGCCGATGCCGTTGCTGCTGGTCTGCGAGGACAACGGCCTCGGGATCAGCGTGCGGACGCCGGACGGCTGGATCCGGCAGGCGTACGGCTCGCGGCCCGGCCTGCGGTACTTCGACGCGGACGGCACGGACCTCGACGCGGCGCTGTCGATGGCGACCGAGGCGGCGACCTTCGTCCGGCGGAACCGGCGGCCGGCGTTCCTGCGGTTGCGGACCGTTCGGCTGCTCGGGCACGCGGGTTCGGACGTGGAGACGGCGTACCGGTCCCCCGCCGAGGTGGCCGCGGACGAGGAGCTCGACCCGCTGCTCGGTACGGCGCGGTACCTGCTCGGCGCCGGCTACACCGCGGACGAGATCGTCGAACTGTACGAGGACAAGCAGGCCGAAGCGCTCCGGATCGCGGCCGACGTCGCGGGGCTGCCCCAGCTCACGTCCCCCGAGGCCGTCGCGGCGCCGCTGCGCCTCCCCGAACCGTCCGTGGTCGCGGAGGCGTTGCCGGCCCGGAGCCCGGCCGGCGAGCGGGTCACCTTGAGTCAGGCGATCAACCGCGCGCTCAACGACGTACTGGCGTCGTATCCCGAGGCGATGGTCTTCGGCGAGGACGTCGGCCGCAAGGGCGGTGTGTACGGCGTGACGCGCGGACTGCAGAAGGCGTTCGGGCCGGCGCGGGTGTTCGACACGTTGCTCGACGAGCAGTCGATCCTCGGGCTGGCGCTCGGCGCGGGGGTGTCGGGGTTGCTGCCGATTCCCGAGATCCAGTACCTCGCCTATCTGCACAACGCCGAGGACCAGTTGCGCGGTGAGGCGGCGTCGCTGAAGTTCTTCTCGCAGGAGCAGTACGCGAACCCGATGGTGCTGCGGATCGCCGGCTACGGCTACCAGAAGGGCTTCGGCGGCCACTTCCACAACGACGACGCGATCGGCGTGCTGCGCGACATCCCCGGCCTCGTGATCGCGTCACCGTCCCGCCCGGACGACGCCGCCGCGATGCTGCACACCTGCGCGGCGGCGGCACGATCGTCCGGCACCGTCAGCGTTTTCCTCGAGCCGATCGCGTTGTACCACCGGCGTGACCTCTTCGCGGAAGGTGACGAGCAGTGGCTGACGCCGTACGACGGTGCGGCGGCACCGATCGGGCGAGCGCGGACGTACGGCGACGGCACCGAGCTGACCATCGTGACGTTCGGGAACGGGGTGCCGATGAGTCTGCGGGTGGCCGCGCGGGTGCCGGGGGCGCGCGTGCTGGATCTTCGCTGGCTGGCTCCGCTGCCGGTCGAGGATTTGTTGCGCGAGGCAACCGCTACCGGCCGCGTCCTGGTCGCCGACGAGACCCGGCGCTCCGGCGGCGTGTCCGAGGGCGTGCTCGCCACGCTGATCGACCACGGGTACTCGGGCCGGCTCGCGCGGGTGACCAGCTACGACTCGTACGTGCCGCTGGGCAAGGCCGCCCACGAGGTCCTGCTCAGCGAGCACGACCTGGAGGCTGCCGCTCGCAAGCTCCTCGCGGACTGACTACCCCGCTGCTCAGCCGAAGGGCCGCCGCGCTCAGCTGAAGAGGCGCTGCCAGAAGGACTTCGTCCGGGGGCGCGTGGGCTCGGCCGGTTGTACGGCGGGCTCGCGGGCGGGGCGGTCCATCCGCCACTGGGCAATGACGACCTCCTCGTTCACCGGGCCCGTCGGAACGACCGGTCCGGTGGTGTCGCGGATGGCGAGCCGGATCCGCTTGTTCAGATCGGCGAGGTACTCCCGCACCTCCGACTCGCGCCGCATCTTCCGGACCTTCTCGTGGACCTGCTGCTTCTCCTTGCGCAACTGGACCGCCGACGGCAGCAGCGCATCGGTCTCGATCTGCTCGCGGCGGATGAAATCCTTCACCCACCAGTCCGGGTCGTGCCCGTCGGCCAGTTTCAGCGGCTTGCCCGCGTGCGCGAGATCGTCGAACTCGCCCGCGTTCTGGGCTCGCTTGATCTGGGCCTCGACCCAGTCCTGGGTCTTCATACCGGGTGGCTTGCGCTCGGTCATCGTCGGCACCTCGCCTGTCGAGTTGCTACGGAACACCAGAATAGCCGCTTGTGATTGCATTCACAAGGCTCGATCGGCCGGGGCATACTCGAAGGTGTGCGGTTGACCGATGAAGAGATCGCGGCGATGACGCCGCAGGAACGGCAGGAGCTGATCCTGCGGCTCGCGCCCCGGCCCGCCGGGCTCCCGTCCCGACGCACCCTCGAACGGATGCGCAAGTGGCGAGCGGTCCTGATGCTCGTCTGCGCCGCCGCCCTGATCCCGTGGACCGTCTACCTCGCGGAAACCCTGCCCAAGCATTACGTCGCCCGCAACTGGGTCGCGACCTGGGTCGGCTTCGACATCCTCCTGCTGGCGATGCTGATCCTCACCGGCGTGGCCGGCTGGAAACGCAAGCAACTCGTCTTCCCGGCAGCGTTCGCGTCCGGCGTACTGCTGGTCTGCGACGCCTGGTTCGACATCATGACCAGCCAACGCGGCACCGACCTCACCCAAGCCCTCCTCAGCGCCGCCCTGGTCGAACTGCCCCTCGCCTTCATCCTCATCGCCGGCCCCCTCCGCCTGCTCCACTACATCGCCATCCGCCACGGCATGATCCCCCCGAACTCCCCCCTCTGGCGCGCCCCCATCCGCCTTCCAGCCCGCCACCTCCCCAACCACCAACCCCACCATCCCTAGCTCTCCCACACCCAGCACCTCCGCACCCACGCCCACCACCCGTCCCCCTCCCCACCAGCACCTCCGCAGCACGCCCCTCTTCAGCACGCCCGCGCCAGTTCGCGTGGGTGTGAACAGGATCTGGTGCCCGTACACCCGTTATTTCCTGTGGACACCCACCACCACCCGTGCACACCCCCAAGAACTGTTCACCCCGACCGCACCTGCTCGCCCGCACCACACCGCCGTACTGCCTCGGCCGGCCCGCACCGCCAACCCAGCCCACAGAACCCGGTACCCCGGGCCAACTGGCGGGGGCGTGAACAGGATCCGGTGCCCGTACACCCGTTATTTCCTGTGCACACCCACCACCACCCGTCCACACCCCCAAGAACTGTTCACCCCGGGCACCTGCTCGCTTGCATCGCACCGCACCGCCAACCCAGCCCACAGAACCCCGGCACCCTGCGCCAACTGGCGTGGGCGTGAACAGGGTCCGGTGCGCTTACACCCGTTATTTCCTGTGCACACCGCCCATTCCCTGTCCACACTCCCGAGTACTGTTCGCCCCCGCGCAAGGTCGGAGCGGACGGACGGGGGTACTCGGCGGGTGTGGCTGGTACTGCGCGGCATGGGCGGGCTGGGAGCATGTGGTTGTGACGGTTCTGCTTACGCGGTCGGACGTTGAGCGGGTGCTCGCGGTTCCTGCGGTGCTCGAGGTGCTGCGGGACGGTTTCCGCTCGGCGAATGCGGATCAACCGTTGCGAATTCGGACCGACCTGCCGGGGCCGGGTACGGCGACCGCGTTGTTGCCGGGTGTGATCCCGGGCATCCCGGCGTACACCGTCAAGGTCAATGCCAAGTTCCCAGCCGCGCACCGGCGTTGCGTGGTGTGGTGTGTCTTCACGATCTGACGGACGGCACGCTGCTCGCACTCCTCGACAGCGCAACCGTCACCGCCTGGCGCACCGGACTGGCGGCTGCCCTTGCGACCCATGTACTGGCGACAGATCAGAGCGCCGTCGTCGGCGTGGTCGGTGCCGGCACACAGGCCGCGATGGTCCTCGCCGGTCTCACCGCCCTGCGCAAGGTGGAGCGCCTGGTCGTCCACGACGTCGTACCGGAGCGATCGGCGGAGTTCCTCACCACGCAAGGCATTCCCGGAACCACCGCAACCAGCGCGCAGGAGGTAGCGGCGAAGGCGGACGTCGTCGTCCTCGCCACCTGGTCCCGCGCGCCATTGCTCACCGCGGCCGACCTCAGACCCGGGCTCCACCTCACCACTCTCGGCGCCGACGAACCTGGCAAGATCGAACTCAGCGCCGACCTTTTGCGCAATGCCGGCGTCATCGTCGACGACTGGGCACTCGCCGTCCAAATGGGTGCCTTAGGCAACGTAGGCGTCGAAGCCAAGCACGCGACCTTGTCCGAAGTTCTGACCGGCACCGCTGCAGGACGCCGTACGCCGGACGAGGTCACCGTCTACGCACCGGTCGGACTCCCGTGGCAGGACCTGGCCGTCGCGTGGCCGGCGTACCTGGCCGCCAAGGAAACCGCGCCCACCATCGACTTCCTGAGCTAGTTGACCACCGCGCCGGCGGTGATGTTCAGCGCTGTCCCGGTGATCGACCGCGCCAGATCGGACGCCGCGAACACGGCCGCGGCCCCGACGTCGGACAGTGTGGCCGCGCGCTTCAGCATGGTCTGAGCCGCGGTCTGTTCGGCGACCTCGCGCCGGAAGTCCTCGGGGTAGGTGTCCGGATTCGCCTCCGGAATCCCGTTGGACTGCAGAGTGATCACGCGGATGCCGTGCGGGCCGAGCTCGGCCGCCAACGTACGGCGCATCGCCTCGACCGCACCGAATCCCACCTGGAACGCACCCAGGTTCGGCATCGGATCGCCGTACCCGCCGAAGGTCAGGATCACGCCGGACCGCTGCGCGATCATCCGCCGGGCCGCCGCACGGGAGGTCAGGTAGTACGTGCGCAGCATGTTCCGCACGGGCTCCTCGACGTCGGCGTGTGCCATGTCGATCAGCGGCGTGCCGAAGAACTGCCGGTGACCGATCAGGTTGAACGAAATGTCGATCCGCGACAGACCGGCCGCGTGCTCGTCGACGGAACGTTCGTCGAGGGCGTCGACGACTGCGATCTCGGCCTTCCCATCGGCCGCGCGAATGTCGCCGGCAACGCGCTCCAGGCGTTCCGCCGTACGACCGGCGAGGCAGACCGTCGCGCCTTCGGCAGCGAACGCTCTCGCGACCGCGGCGCCGATCGGACCGGCCGCGCCATACACGACCGCGTATTTGTTCTCCAGCATCATCAGCGGGCCTCCTCGGCCAAACGGTTGACGAGTTCGTCGAGTTTCGCCATCGACGCGCGGAGACCGCGATCCATGCCGCCGGCAACATAGCGGTCACGGTCCTCGACCGCGAAGAACACGGTGTTCTGCGTCAGCGTCGTCACACCGTCGCGCTCGTCGAAGGTGATCAGGTTCAAATAGACAGTGCCGGGCGCGTGGTCGAACTCGTACGTCTGCACGATCCGCTCGGGCGTCGGATCTCCGTGGTAGAGCCCGTGGAACGCGTAGCCTTTGCCCGCCTTGTCGTAATGCGTCCATCGCCAGCGGCCGCCGTGCCGGGGGTCGAGCTGGTTCACCACCAGTTCCAGCTCGGCGGGGCCGAGCCAGCGCTTGACCAGGAAGGGCTCCGCGTACGCGCGGAACAGCAGCTCGCGCGGTGCGCGGAACTCGCGGGTCACGACAACCTGCGGTACGCCGGGTTCGGCGACGATCTTCATGCTTCCCCCTGGAGGTCGTCGAGCAGCTCGCCCAAGCGGTCGAAGCTCTCGGACCAGTAGGCGCGGTAGTCCAGCAACCACGCGGCCGCCTCGCGGAGCGGCTCGGGTTCGAGGTGGCTGAGCCGGGCGGTCGCCCGCTGCGAACGGCTGATCAGCCCCACCTGCTCGAGCACTTTCAGATGCTTCGACACCGCCGGCTGCGACATGCTGAACGGCGCCGCAAGCTCGGCAACCGTCGCATCGCCGTGCTTCAACCGGCTCAGAATCGCGCGCCGCGTCGGATCGGCGAGCGCCGCGAAGACGCCCGACAGCTCCTCTTCATAACCGACAGGTTTCATAACCATGTAGTTAACGATGGAGTTGAGTGCGCTGGTTGTCAAGGCAGCGCAGCGGTCGAGGGCGAGGCGACGCGCGGGGCGAAGAGAAGTTGTCAGTAGCTTGTGGCGGGGCTGTGTCGTTGGGGTGTTGCGACGTCGACGTCCGCGAACTGGAGGGCTGTCTTGAAGCGGTTCGTGCCACCGCCGAACTGGCCGATTCCACCCCGGCGCAACTGGATCCCGCCTGAGTCCTGGCGCCCGGAGCCGTCCTGGCCGTCGGCTCCCGCGGGCTGGCACTTCTGGCGCGACGCCAAGGGCCGGGCGGTACTCGGCCCGATCGGACGGTACGGCGCCCCGTCCCGCCGAGCCGCGTACGCCGGAGGCGCCGCGCTGCTCGTTTTCCTGCTTGTGAACATCTGGGCTGTCGCGATGATCGGGTTCTTCAACAACGATCAAGAGGATCCCGCCGCAGTTACGTTCGCAGCGGAATCGCCGGCGACGAGTCCCGCCGTACCAGCGACCACGCCGACCCAGGCGCCGAGCGAGCTCCCCAGTACGCGCCCGACTCATCGCCCGACCCGCAAAGCCACGGCAGTCAGCGCCACGAAGCGGTCCACACCAACGCCCGACCGCAGCGTCACCACCACGGACCGCCCCGCCAGCCCTCCCACCACTCGCCCGACAGGCCGCCCCACCCCGAAGACCAGCACCACCTCGTGGACGCCCCGACGCCCGACCGGCACGCCACCCACCCGCGAAGACCTCCTCCGTCAGTACTGCCTGGACCGCAACCTGGACCCCGTCTGGTGCGACCCCGACACCTGGCAACGCCGCAACCCCTGACCCCCTGCCCATATCCCCGCTCCCTGACCGAATCGTCCGGTCCGTTCCTGACCGCCGATCCTCAAGGGTCAGTCGGAGCTCCTGGCTGACGTGTGGGTCGGGTGCTGCCGGAACGGGTGGTCGGTGGCCGCCCGAGGGCTGAACATGGATGTGCAAGGTTCGTCCCGACTGGCGGCCTCCTTCACGGGTGGGGCACGGTACCCAACCGCGCGCGACCTCCCAGCTGTCGACGGCTCCCAGCACAGCCGCGCGCGACCCCGCCCACCCACGCGGGACCTCCCACAAGCACGCGGGACCTTGCGCAAGGTATTCGTTGTGCAAGGTCCCTGGCGGCTGTGCAAGGTTCGCTCTGGCAGGCGACATCTTCACCACGTGGAGGCGCGGACACGGGTGGCGGTACGACGGCGCGGCGGACCCGGCATCGCACGGACCCGGCATCACGCGGCATCACGCGCGGGGGTGTCGCGTGCGGGGCGAGGTCAGGGCAGAAGGATCGTGAGGAGGGTGGTGAGGTCTTGGCCGAAGGGGCGGTCGGTGTGGATGGGGGGTACGGCTTCGGCTACCGCCTCGAAGAAGGGGCGGAGGTTGGGTGGGATGTCGCGGGTGGACAGGGTGAAGGCTTGGTGGACGGCGAGGAGTTCGCAGGCGGTGGTGATGCGGGTCAGGCGAATGGCTTCGGTGAGGATGCCGACGGCCTCCCAGGAGAAGGACTGGACGTCCTCCTGACCATTGGACGTCTCAACGGTACTGATTGCTGTGGGCAACGTTAGGCGGCGGAGCTGGTGGGTGGTGGCGACGGCTCGTTTGTGGACGGCGACCAGGCCGGCCTGCGGACCCGGGTCGGGAGTGAGTTGCGCGGGGAGGCCGGTGATTGCCGGATCGAGGAGGCGGTGCAAGCGGGCGGTCGAGACCTCGGCGGCGTGGGCCAGGGCGGCGGTCAGGTGGTCGCAGTGCGCGGCCAGGTCCAGGCCGTGGAAGCCGGCAGTGCCGATGAACTCTCCGTCGAGGTACGCCGGGGAGTCCGTGACGCCGGTGAATGCGCGTTCGACCGCGTCGTTCAACTGTTCCACGGTCCGCCGTACGTGGGCCAGGACGTGACCCGCGACGCGGAACGAGACCGGTGCCTGCAAGCTCCGCGGCGCGCTCTCGGGACCGGCCAGCTCGAGAATCCGCGCCAGCTCGGCAGCCAGTACGTCGTCACCGCGCCCGGCCGACGGCTGGTAGGGATCCCGATTGGCCGCCACCACCGCAATCGCTCCCGCAGCGACCGCCGTCATCCGATCGGCCAACCGCCGCACCTTGGCCACAGCCAACCCTGACCGCCCAGTTGCCCCCGGAATCCCTGCCAGCAAGGCGATCCCTTCCTTGGACCCAAGCTCGAAACGCGGCAGGCCGGACGGGGTCGGGTCGAGGAGCGGCGCCATCGCATGGGCCAGCGGGATGATTTCGCCGGCTGAGCCTGCGCCCTCCGCCGGGATCTCCGGGACGGCGCCACTGTTGATCAAGGCAACCAAGCGGTGGATCAGCTCCACGGAAACGGCGGCGTCGCCGGTGAGGAAGGTTCGGAGCCGGCCGATCAGGACGGCCCGTGCCTCGTCGGCAGGGAGCCACGGAGGTCCGCCGACGGCTCGGCCGCGGAGGAGGTTGGCCTGGTGCCGACGCTGTTCCGCCGCGGTCAGCCGGACCTTGCTGAGCTTGCCCATCCCGGTGTTGACGCCGTACACCGGCTCCCCGGATTCCAGCCGCGCCAGCGCAGTACGGCGTACCGCGGCCAGCCGCTCCAGCAGCTCCGGCGCCAGCTCGATCGGCTCGACCAAAGCCGGATCCAGGTCACCGGGTTCGCGAACGAGCATCAGTGGAACCGCAGCATCGTGCCGGCGTCCGCGGCCTCCGCCCGGCGCAGGATCAGGTGCGCGATCGCGACATCCAGCAGCGACAGTCCTCGATGCCAGAAGAGGTTCCGCTCGGCAGCATCCGTGCGCCCGGGCTTCCGGCCGGCGACAATCTCGCCGATCTCGGCGTACAGCGTCTCCAACGACAATCGTCCGTTGTCGACCTGCCGCCGCAACGACCCGAACCGCCCGGACTGCGCCTCGCGCCAATCGTCCACGACGATCTTGTCCATCACGTCGAGCAGGTCGTCCTCGACCGCGGAGACCGTCCCGTACGGTACGACGAACGCGCCCGGCCGCACCGCCGCCGTACGCAGCAACGGCTGCGGCTCCGTCAGCCGAGTCGCTTCGACCAGTACGTCGGCGCCGTCGAAGGCCTCCTCCGCGGACGCGCACACCCGGATCGGCGTGGACAGCTCCGAGGACAGCGCCGCCGCGAACTGTTCGCGAGACTCCGGTCGCCGCGACGTGACCCGGATCTCGTCGAGGTCGAAGAGGTCGTCGAGCATCGTCACGTTCCACCAGGCGGTCCCGCGGGCGCCGGCGTGCGCGAGGATCTTGCTGTCCCGGCGGGCCAGGTGCCGGGCGCCGACCGTGGTCATCGCGCCGGTCCGGGCCGCGGTGATCATGGTCGCGTCCAGGACGGCCAGCGGCACGCCGGTGGTCGGGTCGAACAGCGTGGCCATCGCGAGCTCGCTCGGCAGGCCCTTGCGGTAGTTCGGGACGAAGTCGCCGACCACCTTCACGCCGCTCACCCCGTGCTCACCGAGGCGGTCGAGATGCCCGCGCAGGACGTTGAAGTGGCCGATGCCGCCGTTGTCCGGGGTGAGGTGCACGCGCGGCTCGAAACTCGTCCGGCCTTCGCCGTGTTCACGCACCGCGTCCTCGACCGCGTCGACGATCTCCAGCCGGGTCAGCCCCAGCGCGTCGATGTCGGGGCCGCTGAGGAACCGCAACCAGATCCCGTCCGCCACATGACTCCTTCGGTCGGTGTCGTTCGATACTTAAGTTTCGTCCCGCGCCCGCTGAACCACAGTACGTTTCTGCCATGGCGTCAACGACCGCGGACCACACTGTGATCGGTCATTCGGCGGCGGACAAGACACTCCTGTTCGGCGGCCTGCCGTTGCTCGGGGCCGTGCTCGGCTATTTCCTGCCCCGGATCGCCGACTGGGCGGCCGGTCTGGACTGGGTCCCGTTCCAGGGGCCGCTGCGGCTGATCGCCAAGGCGGACAGCTGGTGGGTGGTCGTGGTCTGCGTGGTGGTCGGGCTGGCGGCCGGTGTACTGCTGGCCGCGATGGCGCTCGACGACGTGCTGAAGGTCACGATCAGCAACGAGACGGTCGAGTTCGAGAAGAACCAGCAGACCGTGACCGTGCCGCGCGCGAAGGTCGCGGTGGCGTTCCTGGACGGCAAGGAGATCGTGCTCCAGGACGCGACGTCACGCGAGCTGGCCCGCGAGAAACACGACCTGTTCGCGTCCGAGACACCGAAGATCGCGGCCGGGTTCCGCGCGCACGGCTACCCGTGGTCGGACAGCGGCGACCCGCACGCGGCCAGGTTCCGCCGCTGGGTCGAGGACGACCCGGACCTGTCCCCCGCGGCCAACGCGCTGCTCAAGGCCCGCGCCAAGGCGTTCGACCAGGGCGACAAGGGCAAGGCCGACCTGCGGGAGTTCCGCACCGAGCTGGCCAACCTCGGCTACACCGTCAAGGACAAGGACAAGAAGCAGTACTGGCGCGCCACCTGAGCTTCAGGCCCCGAGCAGCTCCAGCACCGCATCGGCGTACGCCTGCTCCGCGTCCGCGGCCGTCTGCGCACCACCGCTCGTCAGCGTGACCCGATAGCCCTCGGGCGTCGCCTCCAACGAGCGGAAATGCGGTCCGAGCAGCTCACGCAACTGCTCCTCGCGCGGCAGCCAGATGACCTCGCGCTGCTCGATGCTGTCCAGAGCCCATTCCGTCGTGCCGTTGAAGCCGATCACCTTCTTGCCCTGGTAGTCGTGCACCTCGACGGTCATGTCGCTCACTACGAACACGTCGTCGTCCATGTCCCGGTCCGGGACGACGAAGCGGTCCCCGGCCGCCGGCGTCCACAGCACCCCGGCCTTGCGCAGTCGTCCGGCCTGCTCGATCGTGATCACCCCTCCATCCTCCCCACCGCGCGCAAACGGCGCAGGTCCGCGCGAGCCGCCGCCACCGAGACGCGACCCGCGCGGACGCCGGCGGGGGAAGGGGTCAGCGGGCGAGCGCGCTGCGGAGCTCCTCGGCACGGTGCGCGATGCGGTCGCGGCACTCGGTCGTGAGCGGCAGGTCGATCAGCGTGATCGCCTGCAGGTGGCTGAGCCCGAACTCGGCCCGCAGTCGCCGTACGGCGGTCTCGCGGTCGGCGCAGGCCCGCAGTACGGCGGCCACTTCGTCGCGGCGCTCGAACGCGGCCAGCACGCCGTCGTAGATCTCCAGCTGCGTGTACGCGGACCGGTCCGGCTCCGGCAGCTGCTGTTCGTCCTTGTCGCTGGTCCGGATCACCTGCTTCCACAGTGCGGGTACGGCGAGCCGCGCGCGGGTGTACCGCCGGGTCAGGGGCTGTGCGTAGGTCATCGTCATGTCGGTGTCCCCCAAGTCGTCAATCTGCCTTCGCCACCGCGTACGGTTCCCGCGGCGGGCACTTCTTCCCGGGCGCGGAGAGCGCCTCGAAGTGCCAGGGTTCGTTGTCGTACCGGCGGCACACGCCGTACCGCCAGCCGTTCTTGTTCAGCCACGTCATGGCGGCCGCCGGCCCGATGTCGACGGCCTTCCCGTGCACGTGGTCGGAGTACTTCGGCGGCAGCACCCAGCGGGTGGCCGCCTGGTACGAGCCGTACTTCTTGACCGCGGCGTCGAACAGCCGTTGCTGCTTCGCCACACTGCGCCGACCGGACGTGATCCGGATCGTGACCCCGTCGGCCTTCGCGGCCACGATCGCCTTCCGCAGGCGCTTCTTCAGCGTCGGCGACAGGCCCTCGATGCTCTCCTCACGCGACGGCTTCGCCGTGCTGGGCTGCTTCGTGGGCTGCCTCGTGGGCTGCGTCGTCGGCTTCTTCGCCGGGCTGGTCGGCGGCGCCTTGACCGGAACTGAACGTCGGCGAAGGGGTCGGCGTCACCAGCTTCGTCGTGGTCGGTACGCCGACCGCGGGCGCGCCGACCGTCGACACGACCGGGGCCTTGTCCGCACCGAGCCCGAGGACGTCCTCGACCTGACCGGGCCACAGCAGCAACGACCCCGCGACCGCACCGACCGCGACCAGGGCGATCACGGACAGCGACCGCGTCCACACCGCGCCGGGGCGGCGTCGTGGCGGGTCCTTCCTCATGCGGCACAGCCTTTCGGATCTGCGGGGCGGGCGCATCGGTCCCAGGGACCGTCCTGGTACCCCGCCCGTAAGCCCTGAGTACCAGTTCGGACGCCGAGCCTCCTCCAAAAGTTGGAGACCGCGCCCGTCCGGTCAGATGAAGCTTCGGCGAACACCCGCTGACTACGCTGGGCGACGTGATGAGTCTCTGGCGCCGGTTGACGCACGGGCAGCAGGATCTGCTGCCTGCTGCGCTCATCGGGGTGGTCTGGTTCGGCGCCCTGGTTTTCATCAACGGCACCGAGCTGCGCCCGCACAACCCAGCGGTCTCGGTGGTGACCGGCCTGTTCCTGGTCGCCACGGTCGCCTTCGTCCGGCGCACCCCGCGGACGATGCTGGTGATCGTCTCGCTGCTGTACCCGTTCCTGTACGCCGCCGTCGGCACCGGACTGGCCGCGCAACTCGGCGTGACGGTCTTCGGCCAGCCCGAGATCAGCGACGCGGCGTTGCAGTCCGAGATCCACCTGGTGCCGCTGCTCGTCGTCGGGTACGCCGCCGCGTCGGCCGGCGTCCGCAGGGTGACCTGCCTGTTCTTCACGATGGGCAGCCTGGCCGGGCTGATGATCGGGCTGCCGACCGTCGTCGCGATCGTGCTGAGCCACGCCAACCCCGCGGTCCTGTACGGCGACCGCTACCAGAGCCTGCCCCGCGACGTGCCGAGTTTGTACTCGTACATCGACGTGTCACTGTTCGTGTTCGCCGAAGCGCTCATCTGCGGCATGGTGTTGCTCGGCGCCGACGCGCGCCGGCGACGGAAGTCGGTGGCGCTCCTCGAGCAGCGCAACGCGGAGCTGGTCCGGTTGCGCGCGGTCGAGGCGGAGCGGGCGGCCGTGGCCGAGCGGACCCGGATCGCCCGGGACCTGCACGACGTGATCTCGCACCACGTGAGTGCGGTCGTGATCCGGGCCCAGGCCGCGGACCGGGTGGCCGACCAGAGACCCGAGGTGCTGCGCGAGGCGATCCGCTGGATCATTGCCAGCGGCAAGGAGGCGCTGACCGCGATGCGGGAGACCGTTCGGGTGCTGAACACCGCATCGCCGCAGGTCGCCGGGGACACCGGGTCCGGCGGCGGTACCGCGCCGGTCCCGGAACTGGCCGACGTGGCGCGGATGGGTGAGCGACTCAAGGCGGTCGGGATCGACGTGACGATGGATCTTCCGCGGCGGCAGCAGCAGCTCACGTCGGTGACCGACCTGACCGCGGTACGGATCATCCAGGAGGCGCTGACGAACGTGATGGTGCACGCGAAGGCGACCGCCGCGCGGGTGACCTGGCAAAGTGGCCCACAGGGCGAACTGCTGACCATCGACGACAACGGCAGCGGCGGACCGCCGCCGGTGAACGTGCTCGAAGCCGCGCGCCGCAAGGAGAGCGGCCGCGGCAACGGACTGATCGGGATGCGCGAACGGGTCACCGCGGTCGGCGGCACGCTCGCCGTCGCGGCCGGCCCCTTGGGTGGATGGAGAGTGCAGGCATGGCTGCCGCCGCAGAACTGACCGAACCGATCCGGATCCTGGTCGCCGACGACCAGGGCGTGATCCGGATGGGGCTGGCGATGATCCTGGATCACGAGCCGGACCTGACCACGATCGCGCAGGCCGAGAACGGCGAGGAGGCGCTCCGGTTGATCGACCGGTACGACCCGGACGTCGTGCTGATGGACATCCGGATGCCCGTGATGGACGGTCTGGTCGCCACCGAGCGGATCACCCGCGCCAACCGCGAGGCCGGTCGCTCACGTCCCGCCGTACTGGTGCTGACCACGTTCGACGACGAGGCGTACGTACTCGCGGCCGTTCGTGCGGGCGCGTCCGGGTTCCTGCTGAAGGACACCGATCCGGATCTGCTGGTGTCCGCGGTACGTGCGGTGTATCGCGGTGACTCACTCGTCGACCCGGCGTCCACGCGGGTACTGCTCGAGCGGTGCATGGAGCTGGAACGTCAGGTCGGCGGTACGGCGACCGGTACGCAGCCGGAGCCGGATCAGCGCTGGGTCGGACCGCTGTCGCAGCTGAGTGAACGTGAGCGGGAGATCCTGGTCTGGATGGCGCGCGGGCTGTCGAACCGCGACCTCGCGTCGAAGCTGTTCGTCAGCGAGACCACGGTCAAGACCCATGTCAGCTCGGTGCTGTCGAAGCTCGGCCTGACCAGCCGCGTCCAGGCGGTCGTCGTCGCCTACGAAGCCGGCGTGGTCCGTCCCGGCGAGGCCGACGTGCGCTGGGACTCCTAGATGATTGATGCACGGCCCGAAGGTGTGCACGCTCGACAGTTAGTGTGGTGCGGGCGGGTGTGTTCGGTGTCTGATTCACGCTCAGCTGTGGCTCCTGGCACGGGAGACGTCCTGTCGACCTGACACACGCCACACACCCGAGCGTCCTCGGCTCCCATCGCCGCCCACGACCACCCAATCCAGACCAGGCCGTGCATCAATCGTCTAGACGAACAGCCAAACAGCTACGGCAACAACCAGCACGATCACCACGGCCACTACCTGGCTGAGCACCGACGCCTTCCGGCGCTGCGGCAAGAAATCCCCGGTCATGATCACAGGATGCGTCGGTGCGCGCTGAGATCCATCGGTCGCGAGGATGGTCTTGCGGTCCTACCTCAGGATGAGCGGTCGTTGCCAACGGCATCCGAAGGTCCGGCGGCGCGCTGCAACCGGGCGGCCAGGGCATGCAGCGCGGCCGACAACTCCGGCGCATCGATGACCTCGAAGTCGACGTCCAGCAGCCCGAGATACAGCGTCAGCATCTGCGGGGTGTCCGAGCCGAGCCTGATCTGGCACCGGTCCGGGCCGAGTTCCTCGATCTCGACCGGTACCGGCAGCTTGGCGCGGATCTCGGCGGCAGGGGCCTGCAGCAGGACGCGAGCGACGTACCGCCAGGTCGCCGTGCCCACACCCTTTTGGACGTAGGCCGCAAGGTCGGTGTCGGGCAGTTCTCGCGGCGTGAACCGCGGCCCGCCGGGCATCTTCGGCGTGATCCGGTCGGCGCGGAACGTCCGCCAGTCGTCGCGGTCGGGGTCCCAGGCGATCAGGTACCAGCGGCGCCCGAGGACGACGAGCCGATGCGGCTCGACCTCGCGCCGGGTCGTCGTACCGTCGTGGCTCGCGTAGTCGAAGCGCAGCCGGTGATCGGAGCGGATCGCCGATGCGATCGCGACCATCACGTCGGCGTCGACGGTCGGCCCGGCGTACGGTACGGCGAGGGTTGCCGACTGCATCGCCCTGACCCGGTGCCGCAGGCGCGGCGGCAGGACCTGCTCCAGCTTGGCGAGCGCCCGGATCGCGGTCTCACCGATGCCCTCGACACCGCCGTTCGCCGCGGTCCGCAAACCGATCGCGACGGCCACCGCTTCCTCGTCGTCCAGTAGCAGCGGCGGCAGCGCGGCGCCGGCCCCGAGCCGGTAGCCGCCGGTCAGTCCCGGCGCGGCCTCCACCGGGTACCCCAGCTGCCGCAGCTTGTCGACGTCGGTGCGGACCGTCCGCGTCGTCACGCCGAGCCGCTCGGCGAGCTCGGGACCTGTCCACAGCGCGCGGGCCTGGAGCAGCGACAGCAACCGGAGAAGGCGGGCCGAGGTGTTCAGCATTTCTCCAGAATGGCAGGACATTGCGGAAGAAAGTCTTCCGCAGTGGTTTCTACCGTCGAAGTATGACGAACACACCGGAGATTCGACCGTTCCAGATCACCGTCGACGAGGCCGAGCTGACCGACCTCAAGTCCCGGCTGGAGCGCACCCGGCGACCGCATCCGGTGCCGGGAGACACCGACGACTGGAGCCGCGGCATTCCCGCCGGCTACCTGTCCGAGCTGGCCGAGTACTGGCGGACGGCGTACGACTGGCGGAAAGCGGAGCAGGAGCTCAACCGCTGGCCGCAGTACACGACCGAGATCGACGGCCAGGTGATCCACTTCTTCCACGTCCGCTCGCCCGAGCCGGACGCGACACCGCTGCTGATCACTCACGGCTACCCGGGGTCGGCGGTCGAGTTCCTGCACTTGCTCGGACCGCTGACCGACCCGGTCGCGTACGGCGGCGACGCGGCCGACGCGTTCCACGTGGTGGTGCCGTCGTTGCCGGGGTTCGGGTTCTCGACGCCACTGTCGAGCGCCGGCTGGGAGCTGAGCCGCACCACGGCTGCCTTCGCCGAACTGATGACGCGACTCGGGTACGAGCGGTTCGCGGCGCAGGGCGGCGACATCGGCGCCGGGATCACCGGGCGGCTCGCCGCGACGCTGCCCGACCGCGTCATCGGGACGCACGTGAACAGCGACCGTGGGACGCTCGCGCTGGCCGGCGAGTTCGTACCGCTGCCGGACGGTCTGCCCGCGGAGGACCTGGCCGTCATCAACCAGGCGAAGGCCGAGTGGCGAGCGGGCCGCGGCTACCTGGATCTGCAGAGCCACACGCCGGACACCATCGCTGCTGCCCTGACCGACTCGCCGATCGCGCAGCTGGCATGGATCGCGGAGAAGTTCCAGCTGTGGACGGACCCGGCCAAATCCCCCGAGGAATCGGTGGACCGCGACCAACTGCTGACGCTCGTCAGCATCTACTGGTTCAACCGCGCCGGCGCGAGTGCCGCCCGGTTCCTGTACGAGGTCGAGCACGCCGACGTCGGCTGGGTCGCCGAGTCATCGGTACCGACCGGCTGGGCCGTCTTCAACAGCAGCCCGGTCGTTCGGCGGATCGCCGACCCCGAGCAGCACATCGCGCACTGGTCGGACTTCGCGGTGGGCGGCCACTTCCCCGCGATGGAGTGCCCCGAGTTGCTGATCGCCGACATCCGGGCGTTCTTCCGTACGCTGGGCCGATGAACGCTTCGCTCCGCGTGCTGACCCGGCGGGAACTGAACCGCGCGACCCTGCAGCGCCAGCAGTTGCTGCAGCGGGAGCCCGGCTCGGCCGCCGAGCTGATCGAGCGGCTGGTGGGCCTGCAGGCGCAGGCCCCACTGGCCGCGTACGTCGCGCTGTGGTCGCGGCTCGACGGCTTCGACCCGGCCGAGCTGTCCGAGTTGATGACCAGCCGCAAGGCGGTCCGGGCCACGCTGCTGCGGGCCACCATCCATCTCGTCACCGCCGCGGACTGCCTGACGATCTGGCCGCTGATGTACCCGGTCGCCGAGCGCGGGTTCCGCGGGGCGTTCGGCAGGCAGCTCGCGAACGCCGACCTCGGCGCGATCATTGCCTACGGCACCGAGTTGCTCAGCCAGGCGCCGTACAGCCGGACGAAGCTCCGCGAGGTGCTCGGCGAGCGGTGGCCCGACTGGGACGCGAACGCGATGGCGTACGCCGTCAGCTACCTGGTCGGCAGCGTGCAGGTGACACCGCGTGGCGTCTGGGGCGAGACCGGGCAGGCCGCGCTGCAGACGATCGAGAGCTGGCTCGGCCGCAAGCCGGAGCCGAACCCGTCGATCGACGCGCTGGTCCTGCGCTACCTGGCCGCCTTCGGGCCGGCGAGTGTGGCGGACATCCAGATGTGGTCGGGATTGACGAGGCTGCGCGAGGTCGTGGACCGGCTGCGGCCCGGGCTGCGCGTGTACGCCGACGAGGACGGCCGCGAGCTGTACGACGTACCGGACGGGCCGGTGCCGGACGCGGAGACGCCGGCGCCACCACGGTTCCTGCCGGAGTTCGACAACCTGATGCTGTCGCACGCGGACCGACGCCGGGTGAACCCGACCAACCGGACGATGCCGCTACCGCCCGGCAACGGCGCGGCGATGGGCAGCGTCCTGATCGACGGCGACTACGCGGCCGACTGGCGGCATTACCGCGGCGACGACGCGAGCTTGCGGATCAGCACCCACGAGCCGGTCGGTGCCGAGGTACGGGATGCGCTCGAGGCCGAGGCTCGCGACCTCCTCGGGCTGATCGGCAGCAAGGACACCCCGGTCGTGGTGACCACCGGCAAGGCGTGGTGACCGGCTACTCGGTGCCGAAGTACTCGGCGCGGACCTTCTTCGGGACGCACAGCGCCCAGGCGTCCTCGATCAGTTCGCGCAGCTCGTCGCGGTCGACGGCGTCGAGCCGGAGCCGGATCCACTGGTAGCGCTCGTCGGACTTGCGCGGGGGGAGGAACTTGTCCGGTTCGGCCGCCAGCGCCGCCGCACGTTCCTCCCGCGGGAAGCCGAGGCCGATCGTCTGCTCGTCGCGGGACACGGCGAGAAAGACGATCCGGCCGACCCGAAACTTGATCTGGTCCCGGACCAGCACCTCGTAGCTGCGCGGCAGCTCGGCACAGATCGCGCGAATATCGGTGAGATCGACCACGTTCTCACTCTAGAAGGCAAACACTGACAACGGATGTCAGTTTTCTGCTGGGTACCTTGAGGGGATGTCAGCAGTGGAAAGTGCGGTCGAGGGCGCCGAGGTGGTCTTCCGCCTCGGCGATGCCGCGCACACGCACCCGGGCGTCCGGTTGTGGCAGGAGCTCGGCCTCCCGGCGGAACTGCTGGAGTTCAAACCGGTCGACTACGGCTGGGAGCTGCGGCTGCCTCGCCCGTCGGTGCACCGGATGGAGTACCTCTTCGACATCGCCGACGTCGGGATGCGGACCGACCCGACGAATCCGCGGGTGGTCGGCAGCGCGTTCGGCGAGCACTCGTGGCTCCCCCTGCCCGGGTACGTCGAGCCGGCGTGGATCGACGTACCCCCGATCGCGTCGACGCTGACCGACGAGACCGTCGAGTCGCCGGTCGGGCCGGTCGACGTCCAGGTCTGGGCGCCGGACGGGATCGCGCCGACGTTCGAGCTGCCGCTGTTGCTGTCGCACGACGGTCCGGAGTTCGCGACGTACGCCGGTCTGACGCACTATGCGGGCGCGATGGTCGCCTCCGGCGAGCTACCGCCGTTCCGCCTCGCCTTGCTCCGGCCGACCACGCGGAACCTCTGGTATGCCGCGAACCCGCAGTACGCCGAGGCGCTGACGCAGTACGTCGTACCGGCGGTGCGGGAGCGCTACGTGAGCCGATGGCCGGTGATGATGGGCGCGAGCCTCGGAGCGCTGGCCGCACTGCATGCGGAATGGCAGTTTCCGAACACGTTTTCCGGGATTTTCCTGCAGTCCGGGTCGTTCTTCACGCCGGAGACCGATCCGCAGGAGGCGGACTTCGAGTTCTACGCCGAGGTGACCGCGTTCGTCGAGCAGGTGCTGACGGCAACCACGGCGCCGAGTACGCCGCTGATCGCGATGACGTCCGGGGCCACCGAGGAAAACGTGCACAACAACCGGGTGATGGCAGCCCACCTGGCCGAACTCAGGCTGGACGCGACCCTCGACGAAACTCCCGACATGCACAACTTCACAGCCTGGCGGGATGTGCTGGATCCTGATCTGACGGAGCTACTGCGACAGACCTGGGGTGGGGCCGATGGAACGGGAGCAGGTCGAGCTGGAGGCGCCGGGGCTTGATCGCCGCGGCACCGTGATCCGGTACGGCCATTTCGGCCGGCCGGTGCTGGTGTTTCCGAGCGAACAAGGCCGCGCCTGGGACTACGAGAACAACGGCATGGTCGACGCGGTCGCACCGCTGATCGAGGCCGGCCGGGTCAAGCTGTACTGCGTCGACTCCTACGACCACGTCAGCTGGTCCGATCGCAGCATCCAGCTCGAGGACCGGGCCCGCCGGCACGAGCTGTACGAGTCCTGGATCGTCAACCAGGTGGTGCCGGTGATCGGATCGGACTCGCCGGGGGCGCAGGACATCATCACCACCGGGTGCAGCCTCGGCGCCTTCCACGCGCTGAACTTCGCCTTCAAACGCGCCGACCTGTTCCCGATCGCGATCTGCCAGTCCGGCAACTACGACGCGGCCAGCTGGCATGCGTGGGGCGAGCGCGGCGACGCGACGTACTTCAACAATCCGGCCGACTACCTCCCGAACCTGTCCGGCGAGCACCTCGAGTGGTTGCGCGGCCGGTTGTTCATCCTGCTCACCGTCGGCCAGGGCGACTGGGAAACCCATCCGACCGGCTCCTTGCCGTCGGCGCGCGCGACCGCCGCCGTACTCAAGGACAAGGGCATCCCGCATGAGCTGGACCTGTGGGGGTACGACGTAGCGCACGACTGGCCGTGGTGGCGGCAGCAGCTCGCCCACCACCTTCCGCGTTTCTGCTAAGGAGATCTCGTGGCTGACCGTTCCAGGCATCTGATCGGGTTGTTGCTCGGCGCCGAGGAGGACTGGCCGCAGGCGTTCGAGGCGTTGCTGCAGCGCGTCGGGCCGGTCACGATCGACGGCCGCGAGCACGAGTTCGGCTCCCGCCGACTGACCATCGAGCCGTTCGACCTGACCGATCCGGTGCGGGTCGGGCTGGTGATCGACCGGCTCGCGTACTGGTACTACCACCCGCGCGAGTGGCTGAAGAAGGCCGCGCTGATGAACGGCACCTACCTGCTGAACTCCCCGTTCACGTTCCAGTCGATGGAGAAGCACTCGGCGTACTGCGCGATGCTGCGGCTCGGCCTGAAGATCCCGCGAACGGTGCTGGTCCCGTACAAGAACCCGGTCGACAACGTGCGCTGGGCGTACACGTCGGCGAAGTACAACCGGCCGTTCGACCTGGACGCGATCGCCGAGGACCTCGGGTACCCGCTCTACATGAAGCCGTTCGACGGCGGCGGCTGGCGGGGCGTGTCCCGGATCAACAACAAGGTCGACCTGCACCGCGCGTACGACCACTCCGGCGAGATGCTGATGCACCTGCAGGCCACGGTCGAGTACGACGTGTTCGCGCGGGCGCTGTCGATCGGCGCCGAGACGATGGTGATGGACTTCCGCCCGGACGAGCCGATGCACAACCGGTACGCGGTGTCGCACGACTTCCTGTCCCCGTCGGCCGGCCACCAGGCGGTCGCGATCAGCCGGATCGTGAACGCGTTCTTCGGCTGGGAGTTCAACTCCTGCGAGATGCTGGTGAAGGGCGATTCGGTGCACCCGATCGACTACGCCAACGCCTGCCCGGACGTCGCGGTCACCTCGCTGCACTACTACTTCCCGTGGGCGTTGAGCGCGCTGGTGAAGTGGTCGGTGTTCTGTCTCGCGACCGGCCGGCGTTCGTCGGTGGACCTGCACACCGAGCGGTACTTCGAGATCGCCGACGACGAGTCACTCGACTACGACGCCAAGCTGGCGGCGTACCTCGCCCTCGCGGACGAGCACTTCGAAACCACGAAGTACCACGAGTGGTGCGCCGCTCATCTCGGCGACTTCGACCTCCGCGTCCGCGAGTGGGTGGCCGGCCCGGACTTCGACCGGCTGCTCCGCGAGACCGTCACCACGACCTATCCGGCCCACGAGCACGAGAAGTTCTACTCCCACTTCAAGGGGCTCACCGATCTGTGGCTGGCCGACCAGAACAGCTGACCGCCGTGCTGAGGGCTCCTTGAGGTCAGCTCTCCGACTTGATGACCTCCATCGTCAGGTAGGAGATCACCCGGCTCACTCCCGGGATCGTGACCAGGCGCGTCATCTGGAACACGGCGTACTCGTCCGCGTTCGCGACCGCGACGCGGAGGAAGTAGTCGGGCACGCCGAACACCCGCCGGACCTCGATCACCTCGTCGAACCCGGCCACGGTTTCCTCGAACCGCTTGAGGCTCTGCACGTCGGTGGCGGACACCTCCACCGTGACGATCACCTCCATCCCGCGGCCGAGCGCGGCCTGGTCGATCACCGCCCGGTAACCGCTGATCACCCCGCGGTCCTCCAGCCGCTTCACCCGGCGCAGGCAGGGCGGCGGTGTCAGGCCGACCCGGGACGCGAGCTCGGTGTTCGACATCCGGCCGTCCTGACGGAGGTGAAACAATATGTCGCGGTCAATGGCATCAAGCGACTGAACATTGCTCATAACGGTGGATCCTAGCCAAAATTCGCAATCGGTGACGCGATCGACTGCCCTAAAGTTTCAAGAACTGGGACTTGTTTGATCGGAGAAACCCATGAGCGCAACCGCAGAGCACGTCACCGCATGGCTGGACCGGCGGTCCGAGGAGATGGTGAGTCTCCTGGCCGATCTGGTCGCCGAACAGACCGAGAATCCGCCGGGCGCCGGGCTCGGCCACTGCGCGAAGATCCTGGTCGACGCGCTGGACCGTCTGGGCCTCGCGCCCGAAGTCATCGACATCACCGGCCCGCATTCGTTGGAGGACCCTGCGATCGTGCGCGCGCACGCCGGTTCGGGGTCCAAGCTGCTCTACTTCCACGGGCACTACGACGTCGTACCGGTTCAGGATCGCGGGCAGTTCACCTTGCGCCGCCAGGGCGGCAAGCTCATCGGCCGCGGCACCGCCGACATGAAGGGCGGCATCGTCAGCATGGTGTACGGCGCCGCGGCGGCGCAGGAACTGGGACTGATCGGTGACGGTCGCGTGGTCATCCACCTGGTGCCGGACGAGGAGACCGGCAGCGTGGTGGGCGCCGGTCACTTGCGGGCCCATGACCTGATCGACCCGAGCGCGTTGGCGATGGTCACCGCGGAGCCGAGCGGCAGCGCGATCTGGAACGCCGCGCGCGGGGCGATCAGCCTCAAGGTGAGCTTTGCGGGCCGCGAAGCTCACGTGGGGCAGGCCGCGTTCGGCGTCAACACCTTCGCGCAGATGGTGCACGTCGCCCAGCCGCTGCTGGCGTACGCGGCGGAACTGGCCGACCGTCCCACCGGCTACCCGATGGACCCCGCCGACCCGACCGGATCGATGGTGCTGATCGGCGGCCGGTCCGGCGGCGGCTCGAACTTCAACGTCGTACCGCCGGACTGCTGGTTCACCGTCGACAGCCGCTTCAACCCCGAGGAGGATCTGGAGGCCGAACTGCGACGGATGCAGGCGATCATTCGCACCGCGGCCGCCGAGGTCGACGCCGACGTCACCGTCGAAGTCACCCAGTTCCAGCCGCCGGCCGGCACACCGGCGGACCACCCGGCCGGCGCCGCGCTCGCCCGCTGCGTCGAAACCGTCCGCGGTAGGCCCGCGACCTTCGAGATGTGCGGCGGCATCCTGGAGAACCGTTGGTACGACCAACTCGGCATCCCCGCCTTCGCGTACGGCGCTGGCCGCCTGGACGTCTCGCACGGTCCCAACGAGAACGTCGACGAGCAGGAACTGTTCCGCGCCGCCGCCGTGTACGCGCTCTACGCCGCGGAGCTACTGCAATGATTCCGGCCGTTCTGGCGGCGGCCGTCGCCGGCTGCACGCCCGCCACCCCGCCCCTCGTCACCGGGGCGGGGCCCGGAACGGTGCACCTCGACGGCCGCCGATTCGTGAACCTCGCGTCCTGCGACTACCTCGGGCTGGCCCGCCATCCGCGCGTCCTCGCCGCCGCGCGCCAAGCTCTGACGCAATGGGGTCTCGGCTCGGCCGCAACCCGAGTTCTCAGCGGCGGCACCGAGCTGCATCGACGTCTCGAGCATCGGCTCGGCCGGTTCGTCGGCTGCGAGGACGCTGTACTGCACGGGTCGTGCTGGAATGCGAACGCGGCCGTCTTTGGCACACTCGCCGAGCTCGCGCGGCGCAGCGACACCACGCTGGCGGTGTTCTCGGACCGCCTCAACCACGCGAGCATCATCGATGCGATCCGTACCGTCCGGCCCGAGGTGTCGCACCTGTCGACGTACGAGCACGCCGATGGCATCGACGACCTGCGCGACCAGCTCGAACGGCACGCACCGGGAGCGGTCCGCGTGATCGTCACGGACGGGGTGTTCAGCATGGAGGGCGACCAGGCGCCGATGCGGCGTCTGGTGGATCTCTCGCGGGAGTACGAGGCGGTGCTGGTGGTCGACGACTCGCACGGCACCGGCGTTCTCGGCGCGGGCGGACGCGGCACGATGGAGGCGCAGGGCGTCCTGGGTGCGGTCGACGTTGTCACGAGCACACTGGGCAAGGCACTCGGCGGCGCTTCGGGTGGCTTCGTCGCCGCCTCGAAGCAATTCAGCGCGGCGGTCCGCTCGCTGTCCCGGCCGTACGTTTTCTCGAACAATCCGCCGTACGCCGTGGTGGCCGCGGCGCTGGCCGCGCTCGACGTGCTGGAAACCGAAGATGTGCTGACCTTGCTGGGCGAACGCGTTCGGCAG
The DNA here is from genome assembly GCF_040649595.1 of Kribbella sp. NPDC048915. Classification (NCBI taxonomy): domain Bacteria; kingdom Bacillati; phylum Actinomycetota; class Actinomycetes; order Propionibacteriales; family Kribbellaceae; genus Kribbella; species Kribbella sp. NPDC048915. The sequence goes on from NZ_JBEZFT010000039.1 coordinate 45,082, forward strand.
CTACGAGCCGGCCTGGCCGGACTGGGGTTCCCGATCCTTGGCGACGATCATCCGATCGTCCCGCTGATCCTCGGGGACGACCAGCGGGCCGTTGCTGCGAGCAACGAGCTGCGACGGCAGCAGATCTACGTCACGCCGATGACGTTTCCGATCGTCGAGCGGGGCCGGGCCCGGATCCGTCTGCAGGTCTCCGCGGCGCACACCGCCGACGACATCGCCCAGGTCGTCGGCGCGCTGGCCGCGTTCGGAGAATCGGTCAGTGCGGCTTCCGGCCCGGCTCGCGGAAAATCAGGCCGGCCCTTTTGATCGTCGCCAGCACGTCGAGGACCTCGAAGTCGATGATGCCGTCGAACGCACCGAGCGTCTGCGTGACGAACTGGTACAGCGCCCAGCGCCCGCTGAGCATCAGGTCGACACACAACTGGTAGTCACCGGTCACCGCGGCCGCCATCCGCACCGCCGGATGCCTGCTCAGCACCTGGCCGATCCGGTCGAGGTCGGACGGTCGCACCCTGACCCACAGCAACGCCTCGGTCGGCAGGCCGAGCAGGGTGCGGTCCACCTCGGTCCGGATCCGCACGATGCCCCGGCCGATCAGGCTGTCGATCTGACGCGATGCGGTCGCGGGCGCGACGCCGACGCGGTTGGCCAACGTACCGACCGGGATCCGGCCGTTGGCGGTGAGCTCATGGACCACCTTCTCCTCCTCCGCGCTCAGGCTGGCCACGCCATCGGCGGTGGCGAACGGCGGCAGGCCTTTGCGTTCCAGCGCGTCGGCCTGCTGCTCCGACAAGGCCGCCGTACGCCACTCGTGCGCAGGACGGAAGAACCGCAAGGTCGAGTGGGCGTGGTGCGCCGCGACCGCACTGAGACCGGGCAGCCGATCCAGCAGGAACTCCCGCAGCCAGTCCTGATGCGGCGGAACCACCTCGACGAAGCAGTCCGTGGAGCCCTCGGTCAGCATCACCGTGCGCGTCTCGCGGCTCTCGGCCAGGGCCATCGCCACCCCACGCGTGGCGCCCGGCTGACAGCGCAGCCGCAGCAGCGCCGGCTCGCCCCAGCCGATGCGCTGGGTGTCGACCGTCGCGACCACCCGGATGGTCCCGCTGTCGAGCAGCGGCTGGGCTCGCCGCGCGACCGTGCGCTCGGAGACACCGAGAACCTTCGCGATCTGCGCCCAGCCGGCCCGGCCGTTGACCTGCAAGGCACACGCCACCTGGCGATCCAGGTCCGAGAATGTGTCGGATCGTTTCATCAGAAGGCCACCTTCGTACGGATCTGTTCACATTCAAGCGTATTGACGCCGGATGTCGTAGGTGTCGCGCACACTCGATCCACTTCTCCACTGCCGGCTGAACCGAGGCCCCAGATGCGTACTTCCGCTCCCCGCAGCCTGCTCCTCCGCGGGACCGTCGTACCGGTCAGCTCCGCGCCCATCACCCACGGCGCAGTTCTCGTCGAGGACGGCCTGATCGCGTACGTCGGACCGGCCGCGCGCGTCCCGCACTTGAACGGCGACGTCCATGAGGTCGACGTCGCGGGTGGGACGATCCTGCCGGGACTCATCGACGCGCACGTCCACCTGGTGGCCGACGGAGCCCCGGACTTCGCCGGCGAGGTCGCCGGTGCGAACCCACAGCGCCTTGCCCTGAAGGCCTATGCCAACGCACTGCGGTCCTTGCAGCGCGGCATCGTCGCGGTCCGCGACCTCGGCGCCCCCGAGCAGGCAGCCATCGTCGCCGGCCGCGAGATCGCCGGCGGCCGGCTCGAAGGAGCGGAGATCGCGGCCGCCGGGCGTGCGATCACCGCGCCCGGCGGACACATCTCCTACCTGGGGACCGAGGCTCGCGGCGAGGGGCAGTTGGCCGCGGCGGCGCGCGAGCAACTCGCCCACGGTGCCGCCGGCATCAAACTGGTCGCCACCGGTGGAGTCCTGACGCCCGGCGTGGCTCCTGACAGCGCGCCGTTCGACGAGGACGAGCTCGTCGCGGCGGTGGCGGTCGCTCGCGCCGAAGGCAAATGGGTCGCCGCGCACGCCATCGGCGCCGAAGGCGCGAAGCGGGCGTTGCGGGCCGGCGCGACAACCCTCGAGCATGGTGTTCACCTGGATGCCGAAGCGATCGAACTGATGGCGTCGACCGGCGCAGTGCTGGTGTCCACGCGGATCGCCCAGCTGCGGATCCTGCAGAACAAGCAGTTCATCGACGAATCCGCCGTACACAAGGCCGAAGAGGTCTACGCCGCCAATATCCAGTCCCTGCGGCGAGCCGCCCGCGCCGGCATCCCGATCGCGGCCGCGAGCGACGCCGGTACCCCGTTCAATCCCCATGGCTGCGTCGCCGAGGAGAGCGCCCTACTCGTCGACGACATCGGGCTCACCCCCGAGCTCGCGCTCGCAGCCGTCACGCGAACCGCCGCCCGTTGCCTGGGTCGCGACGATCTCGGTCACCTGTCCCCGAACGCCACCGGGCACGTGCTGGTGACCGCCGAGAATCCGCTGGACGACATTCGCGCCCTCACCCACGTCAAGACCGTGATCGCCGCGGGACGCATCCCGCGCACTGTTTCGCAGTGATTCGTTCGCAGTGAGGAGACTTCCGTGACCGCAACCCAGCAAGCCCCGCGCACGACCGCCGTCGACCTGCGGCAGGTGTGGCCCGTCGCCGCCGTCGCCTTCGTGATCGCCGTCGCCGTCCAGTTCGCCGGTTCCCTGACGCTCGACCTCGGTCCGGGGTCGGTGGTCGTGTTCCCGATGGTGTGGGGCCTGATCGCCGGCGCGATCATTTCGTTCCAGCGGCTGCACCGGGTCGGACTGGACTTCCAGCGCATCGCCGCGGCCTTCGTCACGGTCGCTGTGCTGTTCCTCGTCGTCCGGCTCGCCTTCGCGATCGGGCCCAACATCAAGGTCCTCGTCAACGCCGGACCAGCTCTCTTCCTGCAGGAGATCGGGCACCTCTTGGGGACCGTCGCGCTCGCGCTGCCGATCGCCGTCTTGCTGCGGATGGGGCCGGCGACGATCGGCGCCACGTTCTCCCTCGACCGCGAGCCCGCGTTCCCGATGGTGAACGAGCGGTACGGTCCCGACTCCGACCAGTACCGCGGGGTGCTCGCGATGTACGTGTTCGGCACCCTCTTCGGCGCCGTGTACATCACGCTGCTGACCTCGTTCATCGTCTCGTTCGACCTCTTCGACCCGCTCGCGCTCGCGATGGGCGCCGGCGTCGGGTCCGGCTCGATGATGGCCGCGGCCGCCGCGAGCATCGTCGGGGCGTATCCCGGTCAGGAGGATCAGGTCCTCGCGATGGCCGCCGTCTCCAACCTGATCACCACCATCCTCGGCGTGTACGTCGGCATCTACATCGCACTGCCTCTCGCCGACCGGTTCTACCGCTTCCTCACCAGGCGCCGTACCGTCGCGACGCGGCAGACCGCGGAGAACCGGGCGTTCCGCGAGCAGGTCGCCGCGGCCGCCGCACCCGTCGAACTGCGGTACTGGGTCTCGATCCCGATCCTGGCCGTGGCCGGCATCGCCACCGCATCGGTGTTCGCCGAGGGGATCAGCCGCACGATCGTCGGCGGCTACGCGATCCTCGTCACCCTGCTCGTGCTGGGTCTCGTGCTGGCCCGACTCACACGCAAGATCGCGGCGATCATCTGGATCACCACGATCGGCGCGCTGATCTCGAGTCCGTACTCACCGATCGGGGCCGATCTCGCCAAGACCGTGGCCTCGATCGACTTCCTCTCGGTCGGCTGCGTGGCGCTGACGTTCGCCGGACTCAGCCTCGGCAAGGACATGGCGTTGCTGAAGGCGGTGAGCTGGAAGATCATCCCGGTCGGCCTGGTCGCCATCACCGCGTCCTTCCTGCTCGCCGCTGTCATCGCGGAGTTCTCCCTCGGGCTGGGGTGAACGCCGCCTGCTGGCTCCTCGGCGGCGAGCAGTCGTCGGCTTGCCTGCTCGCCGCCAGGCCGTTCAGTTGCCGGAGGCCACGATCGCGCCTCTCCGAGGCCCCAGATCGCAAGCTGCGAATGGGCGAGATCGCCTTCCTCGCCAGCGGATCAGTCTCCCGCCTGTCCAACGTCGTCAAACGCTGTGAACAGCGCGGCTGGATCGTCCGCACCCCCGACCCCGCCGACGGCCGTTACACCCTCGCCGAACTCACCGACGCCGGCTTCGCCCTCGTCCAGGCAGCAGCGCCGACGCATTTGCGGTCGGTACGGCGTACCGTCCTCGACTCGCTGAGCGCGACCGACCAGAAGGCGCTCATCCGGATCGCGGAGAAGCTCCGGATCGTCCCCGACGACTTCGGCTGACGCGCCGCGCCGTACCGGACGTCTAGGCTGAGGTCGTGCGTGATGCGGAGGTACCGGCGTGGTGGCGGCAACTGGGAATCGACGGACTGGTGGATGTGCACGTGCATTTCCTGCCGGACCGGATGATGGACGCGGTCTGGGCGTACTTCGACCAGGCGCCGGCGCACTACGGGACCGAGTGGCCGATCAATTACCGGACGTCGGTCGCGGAGCGGCTGAAAACCCTCGATTCCTTAGGGGTTCGGGCGTTCCCGGCGTTGGTGTACCCGCACAAGCCGGGGATGGCGGAGTCGCTCAACGTGTGGGCCCGTGACTTCGCTGCCCGGACACCCGGATGCGTGCCGAGCGGCACGTTCTTCCCGGAACCGTCCGCGGCGCGGTACGTCCGCGAGGCCTTGGAGCTCGGAACGCGGATCTTCAAGGTCCACGTCCAGGTCGGCGACTACGACCCGCGCACCGGTGAACTCGACGACGTCTGGGGCCAACTGGCCGAAGCCGGCACCCCGGTCGTCGTCCACTGCGGCTCCGGCCCCATCTCCGGCCGCCACACCGGTCCAGGTCCGTTCGGCGAAGTACTCCGCCGCCACTCGCGACTCACCGCCGTCATCGCCCACCTCGGTATGCCGGAGTACGCCGAACACCTCGCGCTCACGTCGTACCCGAACGTCCACCTCGACACCACCATGGCTCTCACCCCCTTCACCGAGAACCTGATGCCCTTCCCCCGCGACCTCATCCCCCGCCTCGCCGACCTCCAAGACCGCATCGTCCTCGGCTCCGACTTCCCCAACATTCCGTACGAGTACGCCGTCCAACTGGAGGCCCTGGAATCCCTGAACCTGGGCGACAACTGGCTCCGCGCCGTCTGCTCGGTGAACGGCTCGCGTCTACTGGGGTTGTGAGACGACCGGTTTGCCGGTGCCGGTTTCGACGACGTGGGTCAGGAAGTCGCGGACGTCTGTGAGCAGCTCGGTCTGGTCGGTGTACGTCGATGTGCTGCCGCCGTCGCGGAGCCGGAGGCCTTCCGTCAGGACCCGATGCCAGCGCTCGTCGTAGTACGTCAGGCCCCAGCGGCCTGCGCGTGATTTCGCGGTCATCTCACCGGTAACCAGCAGGTGCTGCAGCCGCACGGATGCGAGGATGCAGTGCGAGAGCAGGTAGTCGCGTTCGCGGTCGTCCGCCGGGAGGCTGTCGGGGGTCGCCCGGCTCAGACCCTCGGCGTTGCGTCGCCAGTAGGTGTCAAGGTTGTCCACGGTGTACTCGCGTAGCGCGCTCTCGTCGGTCCAGATCTTGAGCGTGGACAGCTCCGGGCCGGTGATCGTGACGCCGGCGCGGGCGAGCTCGTGCCAGGTGATGATGCGAGATCCCGAGACGATCGTCTCGAGGTTGCCGGTGAACAGCATTTCCGGCACCGGCGGCACGGCGCGCGGATCGCGGGCCAGGTCATCGGCAAGCAGGTACGGGCCGTCGAACCGGGTCGAGGAGTACTTGCGCAGCTGGTTGTGGATGGCCCGCAGGGCCTCGACCTCGGCCCCGTCCGGCCGGCGGGAAACGGTGGCGACGAAGTCGACATCGGACTCCCGCGGTGCCCACTCACCGAACGCCACGCCGCCACAGAGATACAGCCCGGTCAGCAGCCCATCGGGCAACTCTTGCTCCGCCAAAACCAGAAAGCGGTCGCACAGGTCCTGCACCGGCGCGGGGAGCGTCACCCGGATCTCCTTCGTCCGATTGTAGTGCGGGTGACGATATACACGGTGGGGGTCGCGCCTAAATCTCGCCGGCCGTACCAGGACCTCGGCGACGATCAGATTGGTTGACCACGGCAACCGTCCTGGACGGCCGAGCGCAGTATCCACGCCAGCGTGCCCGCGGAGCCCACCGACGTGTCGGTACCTTCAGAGACGCTGCATCGTTTAGCACCCCAGTCCGGGACTCGAACACCCGCACCGCACCACGCCCCACCGCCCGACGACTCCCGTCAAGCACCGCGAAGTACCGCGCATCCGGGTGGCCTTGCACAGGCGAGGGGACTTCACACACACGGCGGTGACCTTGCACAGGCGAGGGTGACCTTGCACAGGCGGGTGACCTCCCACACGCGGCGGTGACCTTGCACAAGGCATTGCCTGTGCAAGGTCACCTCGGCCTGGGGTAGGCCAACCGCCCCTGTGAAAGGTGACCTCACCGCGTGCAGGGTCGACCGGCGGTGCAAAATGAGACCTTGCACAGACAACGGTGACCTCCCACACGCGGCGGTGACCTTGCACAGGGCACAGCCTGTGCAAGGTCACCTTGGCTTGGGGGAAGCCGACCGCGCCTGTGGGAGGTGACCTGGTGGTAGCGAGGTAACCGGGGGTTTGCGCGGGCGCTGCTGACCGCGCTCGAGGACGCGGCGCGCGGCGGGGCACCAAGTGATGCGGTTGACGACAGGCGAGCTCCAGTCGGCGGCGATCGGGCTGTACGAGTCGAGCGGGTACACCCGGACGGCGCCGTTGGGGAGGTACGTCGACCAGCCCGGGACGCACTGCTTCGTGAAGTCGCTGCAGGGGATAATTCCAGCCCTCGAAACTGCCCGTTGCCGGGCCTATTTCAACGTTGTAAAGTGCAGTCGTCCCGCCCATTGACCCCCAGCATCACGGGAGTAGCACATGACGCAGCCTCGTGCGGAGTACCCGCGTCCGCAGTTCGTTCGGCCCGAGTGGCTGAACCTGAACGGCGAGTGGCAGTTCGAGATCGACCGGTCGGACTCCGGACTGGAGCGCGGCCTGCCCGAGCGCGAACTGGCGCAGCGGATCGTCGTACCGTTCGCACCGGAGACCCAGCTGTCCGGGATCGAGGACGTCGACTTCATGGCGGCGGTCTGGTACCGCACCACCGTCACGATCCCCGCGGACTGGGAGGGCAAGGACGCCGTCCTGCACTTCCAGGCCGTCGACCACGACACCACCGTGTGGGTGAACGGCACGGAGGTGGTCCGGCACCGTGGCGGCTTCACGCCGTTCAGCGCGAACCTGAGCAAGGTCGCCCGCCCCGGCGAAGAGGCGACGATCGTCGTCCGCGCCCGCGACGACCACCGCGGCCCGCAGGCCCGGGGCAAGCAGAGCCAGCTCTACCACAACCACACCTGCCTCTACACCCGTACGACGGGCATCTGGCAGACCGTCTGGCTCGAGGCCGTGCCGTCGGTGCACCTGAAGCGCCCGCGGATCACCCCGGATGTGGCCGGCTCCGCCTTCCACCTCGAGGTCCCGGTCTCGGCGAACAAGCCGGGCTACACGATCAAGGCCACGCTGAAGGACGCCGACGGTGAGATCACGACCGGAGAGGTTCGCGCCGATCTCGACTTCGCACCGCGCCTGACGCTGCAGGTCCCGGCCGGCCGCGTCCGCCTCTGGGACACCACCGACCCGCACCTGTACGACGTTCGCCTCGAACTGATCGATGCCGAGGGCAACGTCGTCGACGGCGCCGACTCGTACGCCGGTCTGCGCTCGGTGAGCATCAACGGCAAGGCGATCCTGATCAACGGCAAGCACGTGTTCCAGCGGCTCGTGCTGGACCAGGGGTACTGGCCGGAGAGCCTGATGACCGCGCCGTCGGAGGAGGCCCTGGTCCGCGACATCGAGCTCAGCCTGGCGGCTGGGTTCAACGGCGCGCGGCTGCACCAGAAGGTGTTCGAGGAGCGGTTTCTGTACCACGCGGACCGGCTCGGCTACCTGGTCTGGGGTGAGTTCGGCGACTGGGGTTCCGGCGTCGGCAACACCGACAAGGAGAACCAGCAGCCGACCGCGTCGTACGTCGCGCAGTGGCTCGAGGCCGTCGAGCGCGACTACAGCCACCCGAGCATCGTCGGCTGGTGCCCGCTGAACGAGACGCACCAGCTGCTGCACGATCGGATCACGCAGCTCGACGACGTCACTCGCGCAATGTTCCTGGCCACCAAGGCCGCCGACACCAGCCGTCCGGTCCTGGACGCGTCCGGCTACAGCCACCGGGTGCCGGAAACCGATGTCTGGGACTCGCACAACTACGAGCAGGACCCGGCGGAGTTCGCGCGGCAGATGGCCGACCTGGTGAACGACAAGCCGTACGGCAACACCGGCCCCGACAGCCGGCCGATCTCCCTGGCGTACGACGGCCAGCCGTACTTCTGCAGCGAGTTCGGCGGCATCTGGTGGAACGCCGAGAAGGCGGCCGCCGGAAAGTCCGGAAACTCGGCGGATTCCTGGGGCTACGGTCAGCGCGTCGCCGACGAGGAGGAGTTCTACACCCGCTTCGCCGGCTTGGTCGACGCACTGCTCGACAACGAGCTGATGTTCGGCTACTGCTACACGCAGCTGACCGATGTGTTCCAGGAAGAGAACGGCATCTACAACTTCGACCGCAGCAACAAGCTCGACGTACCGCGGATCAAGGCGATCCAGGAGCGTCAGGCGGCCTACGAGAAGGACTGAAGCACCAGCGAACCGCCGGCGACCAGGGCCCAGAGCACCGCTCCGAGCAGGAGCGGCCTGGGCCCTGCGTCACGCAGTTCGCGCGGCCGCAGGGACAGGCCGATGGCGACCAGCGCCGACGTGATCAGGACGGTCCCGATCACGGACAGCGTCGGCAGCCAGGACGTCGGTACGACGCCCGCGGACCGCAGACCGGCCGCCGCCAGGAAACCGATCAGGAACAAAGGAACGAGTTTCCGCCACGGCAGCGGCCGGCGCAGCGAGGCCGTCGACCCTTCGTACGATCCGTTGCCCACGGCATCGAGCGCCCGGGCGGCGCGGTTCTCGCGCCGGATCTTCAGCGCGGCCAGCGTCAGCACGATCGGGATCAGCGTCAGCGAACGGGTGAGTTTGACGACGATCGCCTGGTCGCCGGCCGCCTGACTGTACGCATATCCGGCCGCGACCACGGACGACGTGTCGTTGACCGCCGTACCGGCCCACAACCCGAACGCCTCCGGGCTCAGGTCGAGCAGATGACCGAGCGGCGGAAAGGTGAGTACGGCAACGATGTTGAAGGTGAAGATCGTCGCCAGTGCGTAGGCGACCGACGACCGCTTGGCACCGATCGCCGCGGTTGCGGCCGCGATCGCCGAGCCACCGCAGATCGCCGTGCCCACACCGATCAGCGTCTGGGTGTCCCCGCGGACGCCGAGCAGCCGCCCGAACACCCAGGCGCCGCCGAGCGCGAGCGTCAGTGTGCCGAGCATGACCGGCAGCGACGAGACACCGACCTGCGCGACCTGCTGCAGCGACAACCCGGTGCCGAGGACGACGATCGACAGCTGAAGCAGCGTCTTCGAGGCGAAGTCGTACCCGGGACGCCAGACCTCCGAGCGCAACATCGGTACGGCGCTGCCCGCGATCACCCCGAGCAGGATCCCGAACACGGGCCCGCCGACGAGCGGCACGAGCCGCCCGAGCGGTACGGCGATCGCGGTCAGCACCAGCACGATCCCGAGGCCACGCAGCCGCCGTACGACGGGATCGAGCCGAGAGTGCGCGGCAGTGGCGGCGCGGTCGGGGCCCGGTGGCCTAACCTCAAGCTGCACCACTGACCGGTCGCCTCTCGTCCGAAATGTACGTACATTGACGGTAGGAGATGACCGGACATTTGGCAACTCCGAAGGGAACCTGCGTGCGCACACTCGAACGAGGCGGCGGCGAGCCGCTCTGGAAGCAGTTGCAGGCGGACCTCGTCCGGCGGCTGCGATCCGGCGAGTTCGACGACGCGTTTCCGGGCGAGCTCGCGCTGGTCGAGGAGTACGCGGTCAGTCGGCACACCGTCCGCCAGGCGCTGGCGCAACTGCGCGCCGACGGGCTGATCGTCGCCGAACGCGGCCGCCAGCCGCGCGTCGCCACCGCGCCGGAGATCCGGCAGCCGATGGGCGCGCTGTACAGCCTGTTCTCGTCCGTCGAGGAATCCGGTCTGTCGCAGCACAGCGTCGTCCGGGCGCTCGACGTCCACGCCGACGGGGTGATCGCGGCCCGCCTCGACCTCGAGGCGTCGAGTCCGCTGCTCTATCTCGAACGCGTCCGGTACGCCGGCGAGGAGCCGCTCGCCCTCGACCGCGTCTGGCTGCCCGCCACACTCGCTGAGCCGTTGCTGGCCGCGGACTTCACCCACACCAGCCTCTACAACGAGCTCGCCGTCCGCGCCGGCATCACGCTCGACCACGGCCGCGAGGACATCCGCGCCGTCGTTCCCACCACCGCCGAGCGCGCACTCCTGCACTGCCCGCCCGAGGCCGCGGCCTTCTCGATCATCCGGCAGGGCACGTCCCAGAACCGACCGGTCGAGTGGCGTCACACCCTGGTCCGCGGCGACCGCTTCGGCTTGTCCGCCGAGTTCTCCGCCCACACCGGCTACCGCCTGACGCCCTCCCCCAGCACCTCAGCGCTCACCAAAGCCTGGTAGCCGGATCCCCAGGCCATCACAATTACGCCGGCCGCCCGCGGCTCACGCTCCGATCCGTCATCCGCTGAACGGGTCGTCCGCAGGCAGCCACGCATCCGGATCGAACTCGACCTTCACGTCCCGTGTCAGCGCCTCGATCGTCGCGAGTACGGCGGGGCGCTGCTCGTCGCGCCGGGACACCAGCGCCCACGTCCACACCGGCACCGGGTCGACGACCGGTCGGCGCACAAAACCGCGCGGCAGCGGCGTCGCGTCGCGTTTCGGTGAGCTGACGACCGGGCGGCGCAGGCGGCGTACATGCTCGTAGAACGCCTGGCCGGTGATGCCGTGGTCGTCGATCCGCTCCACCGACGCGCCAGCCTCCCGGGCGAACTCGAGCGCGTAGATGTTCCACGACGCCCACGCTTCGGTATCCGCGTCGACCAGCACGACCGTGTCCTGCGCGCGCACCGGCGACGAATCCCCGATCGACACCGCAAAGAGGCGGTCCGCGCCGAGCAGCGCCCCGGTCAGCTCCTGCTCGGCCAGGTCGGTCGCGCGCACCCAGCAGATCGCGAGATCAATGCTCCCGTCCGCGACCCGCGCTGCCTGCGTGTGCGACGGCATCACCCAGGTGTCGACCAGCAGCTGCGCGATGCCGGTCACCCGCTCACTCAGGTCCGCCGGCCGCCAGCTCACGTACCCCAGGCGCACCGGCTCGCTGGCCGCGAATCCTCGAGCGGTACGGCGTAACGCGTCCGCCTGCTCGAGCAACGCGCGCGCCTGGGGCAGCAGCGTCTCGCCGAACGAGGTCAGCCGCACCGTCCGCCGATCGCGGTCGAACAAGGGCACCCCGAGGTCACGCTCGAGCGACTTGATCTGCTGCGACAGCGACGGCCCCGCGATCCGCAGGCGGGTCGCCGCGCGGCCGAAGTTCAGCTCTTCGGCGACGGCCACGAAGTACCGCACCTGGCGCAGTTCCACGACCGAAGCGTAGTAGGCCGAGCCTCCCAGCTGGGAGCGAACCGGTCGTGGAAAACCCACAGTTGTTCGACCACCCTCGAACTACATCCACTCGGGGATTCCACGAACAGGAGCACCATGAACCACCGCAAAGTCGCCGTGATCACCGGAGCCTCGCAGGGCATCGGCGCCGGACTCGTCATCGCGTACCGCAAGCTCGGGTACGCCGTGGTCGCGAACTCACGCTCGATCCAGCCCTCCGACGACCCGGAGATCCTGGCCGTCCAGGCCGACCTCGCCGAACCCGGCGCCGGCACCCGCGTGATCGAGCAGGGCCTGGAGGCCTTCGGCCGGATCGACACCCTGGTGAACAACGCCGGCGTCTTCGTCGCGAAGCCGTTCACCGACTACACCGACGAGGACTACGACGCCGTCACCGCCCTCAACCTGCGCGGCTTCTTCGAGGTCACCCGGCAGGCGATCGCCGCGATGCTGGACAACGCCGAAGGCGGCCATGTCGTCAGTATCACCACCACGTTCGCCGACCGCGGCTTCAGCAGCGTGCCGGCCGTCCTCGCCGCACTCACCAAGGGCGGGCTCAACTCCGCCACGAAGTCCCTGGCGACCGAGTACGCGACCCGCAACATCCGTGTGAACGCGGTCGCCCCGGGGGTCATCCGGACGCCGATGCACCCGGAGGAGACGCACGACTTCCTGGCCGCGCTACATCCGGTCGGCCGGCTCGGGGAGATCGAGGAGATCGTCGACGCGGTCACGTTCCTGGAGAACACGAAGTTCGTCACCGGCGAGATCCTGCACGTCGACGGCGGCCAGCAGGCGGGTCAGTGACATGACGCAACGGCGCCCCGCGGGTCAAGGAGCGGCGGGTCGGACGGCGGCTGGTCCGACAGCGGCGGCGCTGGCGGGTCGAGGAGCGGCCGCGCTGGCCGGCGGGATGGGGATCGGCAGGTTCGCCTACACGCCGATCCTGCCGCTGATGCACGCTCAGGCCGGCCTGTCGCCGCGCCTCGGAGCGGCGCTCGCCACAGCGAACTACACCGGCTACCTCGCCGGCGCGCTGGCGGCGGTCGTCGCTCCGCGGCTCCTGCACTCCCGCTGGGCGCTCCGGTTGTCGTTGGTTTCGTTGACGGCAACGCTCGCGTTGATGCCGGTGGCTCCCTCGCTCTGGCTCGGCCTGCGTGTCGTCGCCGGAGCCGCCAGTGCGCTGATCTTCGTGATCGCGGTCGGCGCGGTGCTTGGGAGTCCTTACCTCGGCTGGGTTTTCGGCGGAGTCGGCGTCGGCATCGCGTTGTCCGGGGCGGTCCTGGTCGGCGGCTCCTGGCGTACGGCGTGGTGGATCGCCGCCGTGCTCACGGCGAGCTGCGCACTGCCGGCGTGGCACTTGACGGGATCGTCAGCGCCCCCAACGGTCCAGCGCAGGCCGATCTCTCGTCAGTTTGTTGCCTTGCTCACCAGTTACACCTTGGAGGGCATCGGTTACATCATCGCCGGTACCTTTCTTGTTGCTGCGATCAACGAAACGGCGTCCGAGACAACCGGCGGTCGAGCGATCGGCGCAGCGGCCTGGATCGTCGTCGGCGTAGCCGCCGTACCGTCGACGGCCTGGTGGGCGCGGCTCGGTCGACGCCGGTCGCGTTCGGCGCTGCTGCCCGGCGCGTTGATCGTCCAGGCGGTCGGCATCGCGCTGCCGGCGATCGTTCCCACCACGGCCGCGGCGCTGGTTTCCGCCGCGCTCTTCGGCGCCACGTTCCTCGGCGTCGCCAACCTCGCGATCGCGCTCGGCGCCGAACTCGGCGTACCGCACGCGATCGCCGTTCTCACCACCGGCTACAGCCTCGGTCAGATCGCCGGCCCGCTGCTGGTCGAACCTCTGTTGCACAACGGATACCACCAGGCGCTCCTCGTCAGCACCGGCGTCGTCGGCTTGGCCGCGATCGCCGCGCTGCCGGTCCGCCAACCCTTAAGGAGACTCGCATGAACCACATCCTCAACACCGTCCTGGAGCAGTGGAAGTCGGGCATCGACGACCACGATCCGGAGCGTGTCGCCGCCCTCTTCACGAAGGACGCCATCTTCCAGGGACTGCACCCGTACGGCGTCGGACGTGATGCCGTCGCGGAGTACTACGCAGCGCAGCCGATCGGACTGTCACCGCAGTACCGCGTGGTGGAGACCCGCGAACTCGCCGACGACCTGATCCTCGGCTACCTGACCGTCGACTTCACGTTCACCGATCGGCCGACGCTGACCGTCAACCTGAGTGTGCTGCTGCGCCGGACCGACGAGGGCTGGCTGATCACGCACTACCAGGTCTCGCGGTTGTAGATACTGACTGCATGAGTGTCAAGGAGCTTCGGTTGGTGGTGACGGTGGACGACTACGACGCCGCGGTGACGTTCTACCGCGACGTCGTCGGGTTGCCCGAGCGGGAGTCGTATTCGACGGAGGATGGCCGGGTGATGATCCTCGACGTCGAACGGGCCACGCTCGAACTCGCCGATCGCAACCAGGCGGAGTTCATCGACCGGGTGGAGGTCGGGCGGCGAGTGGCCGGGAAGTACCGGGTGGCGCTGGAGGTCGAGGACTCGGCCGCGACCACCCAGCTCCTGGCCGGCAACGGCGCGACAGTGATCGCCGAACCGACCCGCACCCCGTGGAACTCACTCAACGCCCGCCTCGAAACCCCCGGCGGCATCCAGCTCACGCTGTTCGAGGAGCTCGGCGAACAGCAGTGAGTCAAGCCGGTCAGGCCGCGGCCAGACCGATCAGGCGGCGATGAGGTCCCCTCCCAGACCTCCCCGACGCCTTGGCCTCCCTCGCCGTCCACCTGACGCCCGAAGAACAAACCCACCTCACCCAAACCCTCGCCACTCCTGACGACTGAGCCAGACCGACGCCTCTTGGCCCCCTTGCCGGAAGGCGTTCGCGTACAGCCGGACGTGCACCACTCACTAACCCGTCTCAATGCCGGATTCTTGGCACTGCTTGAGCGTCAGCCCGCCGCGCGATGCGAGGTTGGTGAGTGGTGCAGGTCCGCCCAACGCGCGCGCCGGCCACAACCCATCCGAAGAAACCCCGGGTATCAACGACCCCGACACCTCGCCCTCGGCGGACGGCTGGGCGTGTTCGCATGGCGGGGGCGTTCGCATGGCGGGGGCGTTCGCGTGGCGGGGGCGTTCGCGTGGCGGGGGCCTTGAACAGGCGATAACGGGTGAAGCACACCGGTTCCTGTTCAAGCCCTCAGGAGTGCGTAAGGGCCCTGACCCTGGTTCTTGGACACGCTGAATCCAGCCATGTGCTGGGGAAGCGAGATGATCAGGACCATGGCCCGCAAGAACTACTCCGAGGA